>QHNB01000297.1 GCA_003217965.1 Verrucomicrobiota bacterium
AGTTTCGTCTTAGGAAACCCTTGTTCTTTCCGTTGAACTACGGGGACAGAGTTGCGGGTGTTTGGTGGGCTTCCTCTTGCGCAGTTTTAAGCTCGATCGTGAAGGTAGCGCCAGTTCCGCTTCCTTTATTCGACGCATAAATTTTGCCGCCATGGCTCTCGATAATTGCTTTAGAGATCGCCAATCCCAGACCAAGACCTCCCAGCGGCCCTCCCACCCCTTGCTGAAACGTTTCAAATATTTTCGGCAGAAGATCAGGTTCGATTCCTTTCCCACTGTCTGTGATCGCAAACGATACCATTTCTTTGCCCTCATTAAAGGACCGAACGGAAATTGTCCCGCCTTCGGGCGTGAACTTCTGAGCATTTTTCAGCACATTCCAGAATACCTGCTGAATACGCGCGCGATCGACTATCACGTGATGGTTTGTGGCGCTCAGCTCAACGCATATCTCTAGTTGTTTTCGCACCGACTCGCTCTTAACCATCTCCAGCGCATCCCGGAAGAGCGTAGCCGCGTCGGAAAGCTGCAAATGCAGCTGTAACTTCCCGCCAGTGATTCGTGCGACGTCAAGCAAGTCGTCTATTAAACTGACTTCCAGTTCCACGTTGCGGCGAACCATCTGAATACCCTCTTTCAGCGACGGCGCCGTTTGCTCTTCCTCGAGAGTGGCATTAGCCCAGAGCAGAATCGGATTAAGCGGCGTGCGCAGCTCATGACTAAGCATCGCTAGGAATCTATCCTTGGCGTTATTGGCGGCGTTGGCCGCCGTCCTCTGCTGACGCACCTCCGCGAGAGCGTCCGCCAGCTGCGAATTTAAGTCGCTGGTACCTTTTAGCTGTTCTTCGACAAACTGCTCAGCTGAGTCAGCAATGACATCGTCCACGGCCTCGTGGATGATGTTTTCGGCGGCTCTTCGAGTTCCGCCGTCGAACTTGGGCACTTCCCGGGCGTACGCATCTAGCCAGTTATGGGAAATAATTCTTCGGACGACGCTCGCCTCACGTATGACTTCCTCGAGCCTGTACCCTTGTCGCCAGCGGTATCTGCCATGAACTCGCGCAGCACGGAATACCTCGCTGCGGTTTTGATTCGATTGCGGAGACTTTAGGAGCTCCGCCAGGTTTTGACAAAGCTCTGGCAGATGATCGAGGAGCTCCTCTTTATCCTTTAGATGGTCAGACGAGCTAATGTCAGGATTCTGTTCAACCGCGCGCAGCCATTCGCCGATGATACCCTCGCGGTGAGCTAGCAGGTAATCGCCCAGTTCAGAAAGAATCTTCTGGTCCATGGTTTACGATCGGGCCGAGGCTCTAGTCGCCGCCTCCCTTGACCTTTGGCGGATGCGCCTGGGCGTGCGTGGGGACGGGGTTCGCTGGCATTTGTAGGTTCGGCTGCAAGTCATTTGAGGTTCGGCCAGGGAAGCGTTTGATGCTAGGATACTTCATAATCGATTGGTCGAATTCGATTAATCACTTGGTTGAGTTTGCGACGGGGCTGGCCTCCTAAAGAGTTCGCCTTGGCGGTGATATTTGGCTGAGCCCTTCTGGTTTGCACATTGGACCTTAGTCGTACGCTTTTCTTGGGACCTGCTGTGGACATTCGCGAGAGCAAAAAATTGTATCACCCTTCGTATCAACCGGGTGCTGAAAAATGGGCAGATTCCAGATGACGTGAGACGACGAAGCTTCCAGCGCAAGCTACTAGCAGGAGCTAGTTTGCGTAGTTGAGATGACTGCTGACGAAGTGTGATAAAACGTCGGTTTCGTCTTAGGAAAACCTTGTTCTTTCCGTTGAACTACGGGGACAGGAATCAGAATGTGAGTCTAGTAGAGTTGCGCTTCCAGCCCAATTTGCGCAAACCTAGAGTTTTTGCTCGATGGTCGGCCGAGAGCGAAATTATGAATGCCGTTGGCCTTTGCTTGAGCAAATGGCTTGACGTAGGGACCGATTCCACGATAGCATGCGCGCTTGATGAGCTTGAAGGTCGCACCGCTTACGAACGCATTTGTGTTTGTTTCCGGTTACCTGTTTCGTCTGCGTTCGTTCGGCACGCCGTATCCGGCGGAGCTCGGACGGACGCGATAAGCTGCGCATTAATTTTTGTTTGCAGCGTATTTCCGTTCGCCAGTCATGTCTGATCCTCTTGAATCACTCCGCAACCGCATCGACGAGCTTGATCGCAATCTGATCGAGGCGCTGGCGGAACGTCAGCGTATCGTAGCAGAGATCGCCACGCTCAAAGCTGATCCTGCGCTCCCGTTGCAGGATGTTGAGCGTGAACGCGACTTGCTGTCGCGCGTTTCTGCGCTCGCCAGCGCGCAAGGATTGGACAGTTATTTCGTTGAGTCGCTTTACCGTCGCATTCTCGAGCACTCAGTTCGGTTTCAAGCGGCCCGCCAGGATCATGAGAGAGGGGGCGCGGGACTCGTTGTTGCATATCAAGGAGTCGAGGGTTCCTATAGTCACACTGCCGCGCGAAGTCATTTCGCCGCGACCCAGGGCGAAGTTCAATTCCACGGCTACCGGTCATTCGCAGCGGCTCTCGAGGCGGTGATACGCGGCGAGGCGGAGGTGGCTTTCCTGCCGATCGAGAATTCTCTTACCGGATCGATTACAGAAACGTACGATCTGCTGAGCCAGACGAATCTACATTTGATCGGCGAAGAGGTGCACCGGGTGGAGCACTGTCTGGTCGCGCTCAAACCTGCGCCACTCGGATTGATTCGACGGATTAGTTCGCATCCGCAAGCGCTGGCTCAATGCAGTAACTTTCTGAC
>QHNB01000298.1 GCA_003217965.1 Verrucomicrobiota bacterium
GAACGAGACCTGGCACATACCAGTAAAATTCCGGGGTTAAGTAATTGCTGCGCAGGTAGACAATCATTCCACTGAAATCGACACCGGAGTCGATCGCCGCAGATGCTGCCACGAAGACGTTTTTCTCCAGGTCAAAAGCGGCGAGAGCAATTCCTCGGATGGCGCCGCCAGTTCCGATCAGGCCGGCCAAGAAACCAGCGATTCCGCCGCAGCTGACGCGTTCAGCTGATTCGGCGCCAGCTTCACAGTTGGTTTGAGGAAAAAGAGAACGCTGCCATCAGAAAGAGCCCGAGGATCAGCTTGGCGTACTTAAATTCCAGTTTCGCACTCAGAACTGCGCCGAGAATCACGAAGAGAACGCTGGGTATAGGGAGTAAAACGAGCAATCTCCGCTTCACGTGCCGACCGAAAAAAACTAATTTCGCCGCGTTGCTAAATACATGCAGAATACTGGTCAGCGCCAAAACCTCGTGAAAGTCAAATAGTAGTCCGGCCGACGGAACGAAGAAGACAGAGGAACCGAAACCCGCGATTGTCCAGATGACCTCGGAGAAGAAAGCGAGTAGAAAAACAGCGTCGGGAGCATTCTATGCTGTTGTGACTAAACGGTTAATGACTCGGGCAAGAAATCGGGAATCTTTAACAAACTACGAGCAGTGTCGCGGCTCGAATTAGTAATATTTGGAGCATGAAAAAGGCTACAGCTGCAAATCGGTCGAGAGCTCGGCGGTCATCAATCCGCAAGAGAAAGGGAGGAGCAATAACCGACGCCCTGCAAATCCGAAACGTTCTTATTCCGATTGATTTCTCTGAGTCGTCGCTACACGCAATCGAATGCGCGCTGCCTTTAATCAAGCGCTTGGGCGCCGATCTGCATCTAGTTCATGTTTTTGCGCCGGATTACCCGCTCGTGAGCATGACAACAATTCCGCTTATCGTCCCGGAGCTGGAGATCGGCAGCCGCCTCCGGCGGCAGTTGAAAGATGTAGCCGGAAAATATTCGATAGAATTTCGTCGCGAAAATATTCATGCGTTGAAGGGCCGACCGTTTGAAGAAATCTGTCGTCTCGCTCGAGATCGCGGCATTGATTTGATCGTCACATCAACTCGCGGAAATACCGGCCTTAAACATCTCGTGCTTGGTAGCACTGCCGAGCGGATTGTGCGCTATTCGCCTTGTCCGGTACTGATCATTCGCCCGTTTGATCGCAAGAAGAAAGCGGGGCGCAATGCAAGGCGTGAGTTGAACTTCGGCAAGATTCTGGTGCCGATTGATTTTTCTGAATGCTCGATAAAGGGACTAGCGTATGCAAAGGCACTTGCCAAACAATTCAGGTCGAAGCTCGTCCTGCTCCATTCGGTCGCTCTTCAGTATTACATCGCAGCGGACGAATACGCGCGATACGACTTTCCGCTGGTGATAAAGCAGGTCGAGAAGAGGTCGCGGGATCAAATGCGAAATTTGATTGAAAAGACGGATTGGGACGGGATCGAAGTGGAGTCCTCATTACAAATCGGGCATGCGGGCGAGCAAATTTGCGCACGAGCCATCGACCACGGTGCGGACGTGATTGTGACTTCCACACACGGCAGAACTGGTTTCAAGCATGTCTTGCTCGGCAGCACTGCAGAATACGTCGTCCGACACGCATCTTGCCCTGTTCTGGTCGTGCCGAGCCATGAACGACCGGCACTCGCTTCAGGCAAAGACAGTTAACATGAGATATCCGGCTATAATCATTTACCGCAACTGCAGTTCCACTATTGCTAACCCTTTAAAACGCAACGCCGACGCTACGGCGATTACACCACTGACTTACGCGAACGTGGTTTTGTTCTTCAAAAAGGCACCCTTCGTCCCACTAAGGTGCAAAAACGATGCACGCGTAGTCAGCTTGATCGATCTGTTCGAATCATTGCTCGGGCCGAGGATCGGCTATCGGTGTACTGGTGGGTTTTAGCGCCTCGATCAGTTTCGCGCGACAACTTTGGAGACGCCGCACCATTACTTGACTCATCCTCTTAAACAATTCGTGGCCTAGAGTAAGATCTTCATTGCAGAACCGGTGCAGAGTCATGCCATTAAAAAAAAGAGCAGCAGTCGGACTGGTTGCTCGGGCAAGAAAATGCCAAGTATAAGGTGGAAAAATCCACGACCACCCGAGCGGTTCTCCAGCGTATAACGTCTCAATGATGGTTGTGCCGCCTTCGGGTACCCATTCTTCAATGGCAACAGAGCCCTCCTCAATCAAATAAAAGCCGTTTGCCGGCTCACCCGCGCGGAAAATAACTTCGCCTTCCTGAAACTGCCTAGAGGATGCACAACTGGCCAAAACTTCGATCTGATGCGGGCTCATTCCCACGAGAAATGGATGATTTGCCAGGCGAGCTTGGATTTCGACATTCCGTGCCATACCCCGAATCTAGCGAGTGATTTTACCCTTCGCTCTTCCGTTGTTGGGAAAAATTCATCGTCAATTGTTATATTTCGCCAAATTGAGGAAACGAAAGCCGACTCTTCGCAACATTACGAGAGTCAAGGTGTCGTTTGGGGGTTTTCGCCCAATCGAAAAAGCATCGACTTCTTAAGCATCGGACTCAGTAATTCTGCCTCTTTACCTCCTCCCAAATCCAGTCGCGAATTTCTGCTGGATCTTCAAAATGCGCGTGCGCGTATACCGTGGCGGCATCGATAGCCGCACGGCACCGTTCCACCAGCACGGTTGTTGGGATGTCGGGTCGGTTCACCCTCTGGAGGGCAGCGATAGCAAGATGATAGCGACTGA
>QHNB01000299.1 GCA_003217965.1 Verrucomicrobiota bacterium
AGATGGCCGCCGTGGGCCAGATTCATCGTCAGAATCCTGTCGCCAATTTTGAGCGCGGAAAAATAGACTGCCATGTTGGCTTGAGCGCCGCTGTGGGGCTGGACGTTGACATGTTCGGCGCCGAACAATTGCTTGGCCCGATCGATTGCCAGCTGTTCAACGGTGTCCACGTTCTCACAGCCGCCGTACCATCTTTTGCCCGGATAGCCTTCCGCGTATTTGTTGGTGAGGACGCTGCCTTGTGTTTCCATAACGGCGCGGCTGGTGAAGTTTTCCGACGCGATTAGTTCAATATTTTCGCGCTGCCGTTTTTCCTCTGCCGTAATCGCTTCGAAAACTTGCGGATCGACTTTGCGCAGGCTACCGCTCGGTGGGTTCAGAATCGATGGGGCAGGATACGGACTATCGCTCATTGGATATGCAGAAGCGCCGCCGCTCCAGGCGGAGGATGGCACTGTAACCTCACTTTCTTCTACGAACGCAAGCACACTCGGCAAGGCGTTTTTGATCGTCTGTGCGCAAGTTATGT
The DNA here is from genome assembly GCA_003217965.1 of Verrucomicrobiota bacterium. Lineage (GTDB taxonomy): Bacteria > Verrucomicrobiota > Verrucomicrobiia > Chthoniobacterales > UBA10450 > AV69. Next base: position 530 of record QHNB01000299.1, read on the forward strand.
AGACGTCGCGTCCGAGACCGATCGGATCAGGCACGTCTAGCCATGAAGTCGCACCTGTTTCTTCAAACTCGCGGAGCAAGAAAGTTTTATCGGACGCATTCGGGAAGAGCATCGAGATTGCTTCCACGTGCGCGCCAGTCATGGCGAAAATATGGCTGGCACGGTTGATGAGCGCAGAGGTCAGCGGTTGGCTCCGCAACTCTCGAATATCGACACCCTCCTCTGCGCAAACTTCAATGGCGTGAGTACTCGGGGGCTGACCACGAACAGCGTGAACGCCAGCCGAGCCTACCTCAATATCCTTGCGATTCCCAAGAAGACGGCGAAAAAGACCTTCCGCAATAGGACTGCGACAAATGTTGCCGGTACAAACGAAAAGGACGCTCTTCACAATTTACGGCCGCCCGAAGGTTGGGCAGTTACAAACTAGGTTCGCACAAAAATTGCCAAGCGCGACTCCGACCCTTTGGTGAAGAAATGTGGAAAAAGATTCGCTACAAACTCGAATATGGCGGCTTACTCATTACCGCGAGACTGGTTCCTCTGTTTCCGCGCTGGTTCGTTCTCGCCATCGCGCGCGTGGGAGGAGGGATTGCCTCGATGGCAGACCGCGCTGGACGGCGTGTCGCCCTGGCTAATCTCAATGCTGTGTTCGGCGAAGAATATTCCGCTTCGGAAAAACGCCGCATTGTCCGGAGGTCGTATCAGCATTTCGCGCAGACCATGCTCGATCTAATGTGGAGTCCGCGACTGACTTCGAGCAATTTTCATCGCTACATTGATTTCGAATGGCCGCAGGAGCTACAGCCCGGCGAGAACGTAATCATTGCCTGCTATCATTACAGCAACTTCGAATGGCTTAGCCTCGCCTGTGGATTTCGAGGTTTGAGAGGAACCATTCTCGCCCAGGAATTCAAGAATTCCGTGCTGGAGCCGATTTTTCGACGTTTACGCGAGCAGTCGGGGCACAGCTTTATCCCGCGAACGGGCGGCATTTTGCGCGTATTTAAGCTGCTCCGGCGCGGCGGAAGCACGGCCATGCTCATCGATTTAACCGTGCCGCCCGGTACCTCCGCCGTGGCAATCAATTGTCTAGGCCTGCAGAAGAGCGTGACTCCGGCGCATGCCTGGCTTCATCAGCAGACTGGGGCGGCTCTTATTCCGGCACATTGCCAACCCTTAGACGGTGGGCGTTACCGCGTCGTCTTCCATCCGCGGATCAAGCTCAGCGCAAATGTCGGTGTGCGTGAAATCGCGCAAGTTTGCTGGGACACCTTTGAATCAGTGGTGCGGGCAAATCCAGGCCCGTGGCTCTGGATGTACAAACATTGGCGCTATCGGCCAACGCATACCGATCGCTCCTATCCCTTTTACGCAAGTCCGAATCCGAAATTTGAACGGATGGTGGCGAAAAAGTGAAGCGACCGCGTCCATCGCAATTTAGAGGATCGCTGCCTGCAGTTGCGCGCGCAGGGTCGGGCGCCGCCGCAACTGGGAGGTAAGGGCGGCGATCGCACGCAAGGTGGGTACGCTGATGTGGTGCTCCATCCCCTCCACATCGTGACTGATCACGCGATCGTTTAAGCCCAGGAGCTTGAGAAAGTCAGTTAGAAGTTTGTGTCGATGAGCGATTTTTCGAGCCAGTTTTTCGCCAGACTCAGTTAAAACAAGGCCGCGATACTTCTCGTACTTGAGCAAACCTTCGATGTCGAGCCGCTGTACCATGTTAGTGACACTGGCCTGGGAAATTTGCAGGGCTGCGGCGATATCGATGACGCGGGCGTAGCCTTTCGATTTAATAAGTTCCAGGATGCGCTCGAGATAGTCTTCCACCGTGGCCGAA
>QHNB01000300.1 GCA_003217965.1 Verrucomicrobiota bacterium
AAAAGAGCAGCACAAATCTTTTTCGTGAACGCGACCAGAGCGAATTGCCAGCGCGTGTCCAGACGAGAGCGTCAATCACAAGAATATAGCCGAGCCAAAGCGGGAAGAATACAAAGGAGGTCCGCACGCCGGGGAGCATCCAGTTGAGCGGCCAGCAAACCGCGATCAATAGCAGGCCTACCAAACCACGCAGCGGGCAAGGTCGATTTAATCTGATCATGCGATGTTAAACCATACGCGCCACGCACACTCATGCCCCGAGCTCGCCACAGGACGAGTCTGTCCGGCTGGCGGACCGGAGTGGTGGCTCCTTTTGTAGCGTCCGCTGTCCCAGCGGACTCCACTGCGGTGGGGACACCGCACGCTACAGAAACCCACATCGTTGATGCTGGCATAATCGATTCCGGTTACGGGATGAATCGACTATTTCGGCGCGAGCGAGGCGACGGTCCGAGCCGGACTGGCGGTAAGGCTACTCCGAAAGCCTTCGCGAGCGGGCGGCGCGGTTATCAGTCCAACAAACTACTTTGGGGCGAGGGAATTAACAATTTTTTCGAAGCGCCGGTCGCCGCGGAGAGGGTCCCGGTAGGGCATGCGAAACATCACAAAGTAAGAAGAATGTCGAAAGTAAGAATTAGGAACTCTGAAAGCTTTCGCGAGCGGGCGATGAATTAAGAAGCAGACGCACCGCCTCCCTACCAGATTCGCACCCGTTCTTCGGGCTTTAGATAAAGGTTTTCGCCGGGTTTGATGGCGTAGGCGTCGTACCAGGCATCGATGTTGCGCACGGTTTGGGCGCGCTCGCGACTGGGTGCGTGTTCGTTGGTCACGATCTGGGAGCGCAGAGCTGCGTCGCGGATCTTTTGGCGCCAGCTCTGGGCGAAGGCGAGAAAGAAACGCTGATCGCCCGTGAGCCCGTCAACTACGGACAGCTCTTTGCCGTGGAGCGATAGCTTGTAAGCATCGTAGGCGGCAGAAAGTCCGGCGACGTCGGCGATATTTTCGCCCAAGGTTTGCTCACCATTCACATGCAGACCGGGCAACGGCTCATACTTGTTGAACTCCTCCACTAACTGCTGGCTGGCGGCTTTGAAATGGGCCGCGTCCTCCGGTGTCCACCAGTTGGCGAGCTTGCCTTCGGAATTAAATTCCGCGCCAGCATTGTCGAAGCTATGGCTGATCTCGTGTCCAATGGTGGCGCCAATCGCGCCGTAGTTGGCAGCAGCGTCCGCTTTGGGATCGAAGAAGGGCGGTTCCAGAATGGCGGCAGGAAAGTTGAGTCCGTTCTGGAGCGGGAGATTTAGCGCGTCGACTGTTTGGGGAGTTATCCACCATTCGTCGCGGTCGACCGGCTTACCCAGCTTGGCCAGCTGGTAATGATATTCCCATTCCTCCGCTCGCCAGGCGTTCCCGAGCGGATCATCACGACGAATGATGAGCCCGGCGTAATCGCGCCATTTCTCGGGATAACCGACGCCGACGCGCAGGGTCTTGAGCTTGGCTTTGGCCTGCGCTTTTGTCGCCGGCGCCATCCAGCTCAGCGCATCGATGCGATGGTCGAACGCGGCGAGAAGATTTTTGACCATCCCTTGCACCGCAGCTTTGGAAGAAGCCGGGAAATATTTTGCGACATAAATTTTGCCAAGAGCGTCGCCGAGATCGGCGTTGATGCTGGCAAGAGCGCGCTTCCACCGCTCAAGCTGCTTCGGTGTTCCTTGCAGCGTTTTTCCATAAAAACCAAACCGCAGATCGTAGTAGGCCTGCGGGAGAAAGGCGGCGTTCTGGCTGATGGTGTGGAAGGTGAGCCATTCTTTCCACGTCTCGAGTGGCTCGCTCCCGACCAGGGCCGATAAACCTTTTATCGCGCTGGTCTGCCAGATGATGAGCATCGGCTGTTTCTCCAGGCCGGCGGCGCTCAGGTAAGCGTCCCACTCGAGTCCGGGCGCATTCGACTTCAGCTCG
>QHNB01000301.1 GCA_003217965.1 Verrucomicrobiota bacterium
ACGCCTGATGGGTGGGACTGAACTCTTCTAGGGAAGAGAGTTCCATTACGGCTTTGATCTCGTCTTCGAACAGCACGGGTAGAACCACGACATTTACCGGACGTGTTTCGCCCAGGCCGGAGCTGATCCGGACATAATCGTTCGGCACATGGTTGAGGAGAATGCGCTCTTTCTCCAGGGCTGCCTGTCCGATCAAACCTTCACCAAGTTTGAACCGGTTGTTCACCCCTTTGCGTTCACGAAAGGCGTAGCTTGCGAGTAGTTTAAGTTCCGGCTCATTCCTGGAACCGTCCATGATATACAAAACACCTTGCTGGGCCGAGACGACCGGCGCGAGTTCCGATAAGATGAGGCGACCAACTGCGAGCAGATCTCTCTGTCCCTGGAGTAACCGACTAAACTTGGCTAGGTTGGTTTTTAGCCAATCCTGCTCCTTGTTGCGCGAGGTAGTATCCTTCAAGTTTCGGATCATCTCGTTAATGTTGTCCTTAACGAAGGCGACTTCGCCTTGCGCTGCCACTTGAATCGACCGTGTCAGATCGCCTTTGGTAACGGCCGTCGCCACATCGGCGATAGCGCGCAGCTGTGAGGTAAGATTACCAGCAAGCTGATTGACGTTGTCCGTCAAATCGCGCCAGGTGCCGGCTGCGCCTGGAACATTGGCCTGGCCTCCGAGCTTTCCTTCCACACCCACTTCGCGGGCCACAGTCGTGACCTGATCAGCGAAAGTGGCGAGCGTGTCGGTCATGCTATTGATCGTGTCCGCCAGGGCGGCGATCTCGCCTTTGGCTTCGACGAGTAGTTTTCGTTTTAGATCACCGTTAGCGACGGCCGTCACAACCTTGGCAATACCGCGCACTTGATCGGTCAAATTGCCGGCCATGAAATTCACACTGTCGGTCAGATCTTTCCAAGTCCCACCCACGCCCTTCACCACTGCCTGCCCGCCCAGTTTTCCTTCGGTGCCGACCTCGCGCGCCACCCGGGTAACTTCCGAGGCGAACGAATTGAGCTGGTCCACCATCGTGTTGACGGTGTTTTTCAGCTCCAGAATCTCGCCCTTTACATCGACGGTGATTTTCTTGGAAAGATCACCCGTAGCCACGGCCGTCGTAACAGCAGCGATGTTGCGCACCTGAGTGGTGAGATTGCTCGCCATGAAATTCACCGAATCGGTGAGGTCCTTCCAAGTTCCGGAGACACCTTCCACCCGCGCCTGACCGCCAAGAGAACCCTCCGAACCAACTTCGCGCGCGACCCGGGTTACTTCCGAAGCAAATGAGCGCAATTGATCGACCATGGTGTTGATCGTGTCTTTCAGCTCCACGATTTCTCCTTTGACATCCACCGTGATCTTTTTCGACAAATCACCGTTTGCGACCGCGGTGGTGACGTCAGCAATGTTGCGCACCTGGGCTGTGAGATTTCCGGCCATGGAATTGACCGAATCGGTCAAATCCTTCCATGTCCCCGCAACGTCGCGCACATCGGCCTGACCACCGAGCTTGCCTTCGCTTCCGACTTCGCGCGCAACGCGTGTCACCTCCGCGGCAAAAGAGCTGAGCTGATCGACCATGGTATTGATAGTGTCCTTGAGCTCGAGGATCTCCCCCTCCACATCGACCGTGATCTTCTTCGAGAGATCGCCACGCGCGACCGCCGTCGTCACAGCTGCAATGTTACGTACCTGGGCAGTTAAATTGCCGGCCATGGAATTGACCGAATCAGTCAGATCCTTCCATGTCCCAGCTACGCCGCGCACATCGGCTTGGCCGCCGAGCTTGCCTTCGCTGCCTACTTCACGAGCCACACGCGTGACTTCCGACGCGAAGGAGCGCAGCTGATCGACCATGGTGTTAATCGTGTCTTTCAACTGCAAAATCTCACCGCGAACCTGGACCGTAATTTTCTTGGATAGATCGCCGTTTGCCACAGCCGTAGTCACTTCGGCGATGTTGCGAACCTGGCCGGTAAGGTTCCCGGCCATGGAATTCACCGAATCAGTCAAGTCCTTCCATGTGCCGGCTACACCTCGGACGTCGGCCTGGCCGCCTAGTTTCCCCTCGGTGCCTACCTCGCGCGCGACTCGCGTCACTTCTGCCGCAAACGAACTCAGTTGATCCACCATGGTGTTAATGGTGTTCTTCAGTTGCAAGATTTCGCCTTTGACATCGACGGTGATTTTCTTCGACAAGTCGCCGCGCGCGACGGCAGTGGTCACATCCGCGATGTTGCGCACCTGGCCGGTAAGATTGCTGGCCATGAAATTAACCGAATCGGTCAGATCCTTCCACGTTCCGGCGACGCCGCGCACGTCAGCTTGACCGCCAAGCTTTCCTTCCGAGCCGACTTCGCGCGCCACCCGCGTTACCTCGGAGGCAAACGAGCTTAGCCGATCAATGAGCGTGTTGATCGTGTCTTTCATTTCGAGAATCTCACCCTTGACG
>QHNB01000302.1 GCA_003217965.1 Verrucomicrobiota bacterium
AGCCCTGGAAAAAGAGCGCATTCTCCTCAACCATGTGCCGAACGATTATGTCCGGATCAGCTCCGGCCTGGGCGAAACACGTCCGGTAAATGTCGTGGTTCTACCCGTGCTGTTCGAAGACGAGATCAAAGCCGTAATGGAACTCTCTTCCCTAGAAGAGTTCAGTCCCACCCATCAGGCGTTCCTCGACCAATTAACCGAAACTATCGGCATCGTCCTTCACACCATTGAGGCGAACACGCGGACGGAAGATCTGCTCAAACAATCGCAATCGCTCGCTGGAGAACTGCAAAGCCGACAAGAAGAATTGCAGCAGACTAACCAAGAGCTGGAAGAGAAAGCGCGGCAACTTTTCGAACAAAACGCCGAAGTCGAAAACAAGAACCGCGAGGTTGAACAAGCGCGGCAGGCGCTGGAAGGCAAAGCACAGCAGCTTTCCCTGACTTCGCGCTACAAATCGGAGTTCCTCGCTAATATGTCGCATGAGCTGCGGACTCCGCTCAATAGTCTGCTCATCCTGGCCGAACAATTATCCACAAATCCGGAGGGTAATTTAACGCCGAGACAGGTGGAGTTTGCTGAAACCATCCGCGGATCCGGCAAAGATCTGCTAAAACTGATCAACGATATTCTCGACCTATCCAAGATCGAGTCCGGAACTGTCACCGTCGACGTAGGTGAAGTTCGCTTCGATGAGATGCGGCAAAATATTGAGCGCACCTTCCAGCATGTCGCCGATGGCAAAGGCGTTTCCTTTCAAATTCTGATTGATCCAGAATCGCCTCCGGCAATCTACACCGATGCGCAGCGGTTGGATCAGGTCCTGAAAAATCTTCTTTCGAATGCTTTCAAGTTTACCGAACGCGGTCACGTCACCTTGCGGGTGACGCCCGCCGCCGGAGGCTGGAGCGCCGATCAAGCGTCGCTCAATCGCGCCAAACGGGTCATCGCCATTTCGGTAAACGATAGCGGAATTGGGATCCCGCCCGAGAAGCAATCAACCATTTTCGAGGCCTTTCAGCAGGCTGATGGGAGCACCAGCCGGCGCTTTGGAGGAACGGGCCTTGGCCTTGCCATCAGCCGCGAACTGGCCCGATTGCTCGGAGGCGAAATTAAAGTGGACAGTGCTCTCGCTCATGGAAGCAGCTTCACGCTGTTCCTGCCGGATGCGATCACGACGGCGAGGAGAAAAATAGGAGGCGTAGGGGCTGAAGAGAGCGTGCCAGCGTTTCTGCCCGGAAACGGCGCGGAGCCGATAGCTGCAGCCGAAGAAATGTTGGTGGCCGATGATCGCGGCAATCTCCGCGGTCATGCCGCATTGATGTTGGTGCGCGAATTTCCAGTCGCCGCAGTCACGCTCGATATAAGCCTTCCTGATATGGACGGTTGGAAGGTGTTGGATCGTCTAAAGACGGATTTGGCCACGCGACACATCCCTGTCTTCATCATTTCCGCCTCCGATACAGGAGCGCAAAAGGCGCTGAAACATGGTGCAGTTGCTGCACTGATGAAACCAATTGACAAGGCCGCGATCGAATCGGTCTTCGCCAAAGCCCGAAGAATGTGCGAAGCGCCTGCCAGGAAGTTGCTCGTCATTGAGGACGACGCGCGGCAGCGCAAGGCGATTCGCGAAGTGGTTGGCAATGGCACGGCCGAGTTGATCGATGCCGAGAATGCCAGCCAAGCCCTCGGTTTTTTGCAGGATCACGAATTCGATTGTGTTGTTCTAGATTTGATGCTGCCAGACATGTCCGGTTTCGATTTGATTGAGCAAGTCCGCGCGCAGCATCCGCACCTCCCTATCATCGTTTATACGGCGAAGGATCTATCTGAAGAAGAGGAAGAAAAACTCAATCGCCTCGCTCAAACCATCATTGTCAAAGATGTGCGCAGCCCGGAGCGACTTTTCGATCAGACGGCACTCTGGTTGCATCGAGACCTGGGCAAACTTCCGGAAGATAAACGGGCGTTGTTAGAACGCTTGCACGATCCCAACAAAATCTTAGCCGGGAAAAAGGTGCTGATCGTTGATGATGATATCCGGAACATATTTGCCATGACCAGTTTGTTGGAGCGCTACAAAATGGACGTGATTTCGGCTGAGACCGGTAAGGCAGCCCTGGAATTGCTGCAGAACAATCGGGAAATCGACCTGGTGCCAGCGAATACATTTCCAAGCCGGTGGACACGGATCGATTGCTCATCTTGTTACGCAACTGGCTGCACCGGTAACGTCCGCAAATGGCTGAGGCTTCCGAAGAAAAGGTCAATATCCTGATCGTTGACGACCGGCCGGACAAGCTCCTCACCTACGACGTGATGCTGGCCGAGCTAAACGAAAATATCGTGCGCGCAAATTCCGGCCGGGAAGCATTGCGTTGGCTGCTGCGCCAGGATTTCGCGGTCATCCTGCTCGATGTGAACATGCCTGGAATGGATGGTTTCGAGACGGCTGCACTGATCCGCCAGCGCCCGCGCTCGGAAACAACACCAATCATCTTCGTCAGCGCCGTAAATGATAACGTCAAATACATTTCACGTGGCTATTCGCTCGGGGCGGTTGACTACATGCTGACACCGGTCGTCCCCGAAATTCTGCGCGCGAAAGTTGGAGTCTTTGTCGATCTTTTTCGCAAAACTGAACAAGTAAAACGCCAGGCCGAAGAGCGGACAAAATTAATTCGCGAGCAAGCCGCGCGAGCCGAAACGGAAGCACAACAGAAGCGGTTTGCCTTTCTTGCCGATGCGAGCAAGATGCTCGCTCTCTCCCTGGATTCTCAAGAGACCTTTCAAACACTGGCCGGTTTGATCGTTCCGCGGCTGGCTGATTTTTGCATCATCGATATTGCGGACGATGGGGAACTGCAACATGTGGCCCTGGCGCCAGAGGAAGAACCTCGGCTGCGCCAACTTCGCGAGCGGTTTGCTTCATGCCCAGCGGCGCAGCGGATCGCGTTACAAGTTTTTGAAAGCGAAAAGGCCGAGATCTGCCCTGATGGAGATGAAAACGGTTTGCGCCACCTATTTGCCGACGCCAGCGACTGCGACCTTGTCCGGGCTATGGGCATCAGCTCGCTCATGGCCGTCCCTTTACCGGCACACGATCGCGTGCTTGGCACCATCACGATGGTCAATGCTTCCTCTCGGCCTTGCGGCACGAAAGAACTCTCGCTCGCGGAAGAACTGGCCCAGCGCGCTGCCCTAGCCGTCGATAACGCTGCTCTTTATAAATCGGCGCGCGAAGCGCGTGCCCAGGCGGAGCGAGCCAGTTTGGCCAAAGATCGTTTCCTCGCCATGCTCAGTCACGAACTGCGCACGCCGCTCACGCCTGTACTTGCTTCCGTCTCTGCCCTCGAAGGGGAAGAGCAAATGCCATCGACTTTGCGCGATTCATTGCAACTGATCCGTCGAAACGTCGAACTCGAAGCGAGATTGATCGATGATCTGCTGGATCTCACCCGCATCAGCAAAGGCAAACTTCAACTCAGTTGCGAGACCGTGGATGCGCACAAGCTCTTGCAGAATGCGCTGGAAATCTGCCGATCCGAGATCGAATCAAAACATCTCAAGTTTACCTCGGATTTCTCCGCTGCACATGTTCGCTTGGAAGCCGATCCAGCGCGTCTTCAGCAAATCTTTTGGAACTTGATCAAGAACGCAGTCAAATTCACTCCGGCCGGCGGCAAACTGAGTGTGCGGACGAGCAATGGTTCGACCGGCGAATTCTGTGTCGAAGTGGAGGACTCCGGCCGCGGCATTGATCCTGAACTGTTGCCAAGAGTATTTAACGCCTTTGAGCAGGGGGAACGCGCCCACCTCGGTGGTCTGGGGCTTGGGTTGGCTATTAGTAAGGCGCTGGTTGATGCTCATCACGGGCGGATTAGCGCTGAAAGTGCGGGACGTAACCAAGGCGCCAAATTCACTGTTGCATTTCCGCTGTCGAAGGCGAGCGAAAGCGATCATGCAACTGCACCACCGGCTCCGTCTTCCGTCCGCAAGACAAAGCGCATTCTCCTAGTCGAAGATCATGAGGATACCAATCGATCTCTTACCACGCTCTTGCGTCAACGCGGTTATCAGGTAGATCCCGCTTACGATCTTCGAACCGCTCTCCAACTCGCAGCCGACCGCGAGTTCGATGTTCTGATCAGCGACATTGGCCTGCCCGATGGGAGTGGCATTGATCTCATGTCGAGTCTCAATCATCGCCGTCCACTTTTCGGAATTGCGCTAACTGGGTTTGGGATGGAGGAGGATATCCGCCGAAGTTACGAGGTTGGCTTCTCCCATCATCTGGTAAAACCAATTGACCTCAACAAGCTCGATTCGCTCATCCAGCAAGGTACTCCGAACGCCTCCAGCGTCGCCGATCAGGCCCGTTGACCGACGATTTTCCCAAGACCTTTCTTCAGCGCTAGCGTAGACAGATATCTAAGGAAAGCACGAACGCAGCAATAGAATAAAAGAAAGTTCCTGATTTTGTCCCCGCCCAAATAGCGAACGCTTTTCGGAGA
>QHNB01000169.1 GCA_003217965.1 Verrucomicrobiota bacterium
GTCCCGTGCGCGGCGTCTCTTAATCCTTTAGGAGCGAGAGAAACTCGGATCGCGTTCGGGCATCGTCTTTGAACGAGCCGAGGAGGCAGGAGGTTTTCATCACCGAATTCTGTTTTTCCACGCCACGCATCATCATACAAAGGTGTTTTGCATCAATGACGACCGCTACTCCATTTGGACGCAGCGCTTCCATTAGGGCGTCCGCGATTTGCGTTGTGAGATTCTCCTGGATTTGAAATCGTCGCGCAAAAACATCCACAATGCGCGCGACTTTGGACAGACCGATTACTTTTCCATTCGGAATATAGGCGACATGGGCCCGACCGATGAACGGGAGCAAATGATGTTCACACATCGAATACAGTTCGATATCTTTAACGAGAATGATCTCGCTCGCGTCCGAATCGAAAATCGCGCCGTTGACGATGTCCTCGACACGTTGCCGATAACCTTGCGTTAGAAATTCAAAAGCCCGAGCGGCTCGGACCGGCGTCTTCAGCAGCCCCTCGCGCGATATATCTTCCCCAACCGCTTTCAGAATCTGGCAAAATGAGTCTGAGAGCGCATCCAATTGCTCTCCGTCAAGGCGACTCGTCTCACGCGCGAATCGCTCACCAATTTCGAACTCCGAATCACCGTCGCGCATATATTCTAAGCTAGCGCTGGAGCGCGATTGCACAAGAAGTAGCGACCTTTCTTCTTGCTTGCGGGCGGAGTGGAAATTGGCGGCCCTATCTCACTCCAAGACGTAAACTTCTACAAGGGCAATTCCGGGAGCGCCGTTCGATCCGCTCACAATAGCAGTGCAAGGAGCGGGTGCGAGGGTGAGGATAACGGCCGACTCGCGATCGTCGGTGGGTGCTGTGCCTGTCGCCTGGATATCGGCCTGTTGAGTCTCCTTCCAGTTGTCGTTTGAGCCGATGGTCACGCCATCCCCATTCACGAGTCGAAGAACCGGATCGGCCAAGAAGTCTGTGATGCCGGACTGTGCCAGCGACGGACCGATAGCACGAACCAGCACCTGAATAGAAGGACCAGGACTTCCCGCGGATACGAACCCGCCGATCATCACAAAGTCTCCGGTCTGGACCACGCCTCGCGTGGAAAGATTGCTTAGTCTTACTGAGCTGGAGTTGTCCATGTCGTAAACCTCGACTAGACCAACCCCGCTCGTCCCGCCTTTGCCGAAAACTATCGCTGTATATGGGCCGGGCTGGAGGGTCGTTAGAAGTGCAGATTCGCGGGAGTCCGCGGGTGCTAAAGTCGATGGAATCTGTGATGCGTTGGGATCGGTTTGCCAATCATCATTATTGGCGATTTCCATAGTGGGGCTATGCAGGCTCAGTACCGGATCCTGCAGCGGATTAGGAACATTGGAGTTCGCCAAGGTCGGACCGATTGCACGAAGCAGGACCCGTTTTGGATCAGTCCCCGAGATTACGAAGCCGCCAATAAGGACATGATTGTTTGTCTCAACAAGTGCGCGGGTTGAGATGTTGGCGAGGGTCGCGGTGCTTCCGATAGTGAACACCTCATTCACATCAGTCGCACCAAAGGCTGGCTCCGTTGCGCCGCCTGGAAGATAAATTGTCCGGCCAATTACCGAACCCCAAATTCCATGGCGCGGGGTCGGCATGTCCGGCAGCCTTCGCCAAGTGTTGCTGCTGGGGTTGTAAGCCTCGACTTGACCATGCACTCGATTAGGAGTCTCACCACCGAACACGTAAAGCTCACCATTGACAACGCCGGCGGCGATGCCGGAGCGCGCCGTTGGCATGTCGGCCAGCGTTGACCAGGCGTTCGTTTGCGGATCATAGACTTCGAGAGCTGTAGGAGCGTCGGCGGATCCGCGCCCGCCAACCGCGTAAAATTTGTCGTTTATAACGCCGCCGGCGAGATGATTCCGCGCCACCCGCATCGAAGCGAGGTTCGTCCACGTGTTCACTGCTGGATCGTAAACCTCCACGTCGCGTATGCTCATGCCGGCAGAATTGACACCGCCGGCTACGTAGATCTTATCCTTAATGACGCCGACAGCTGGCGTGGCGTGGTGTAGAGAATTCATCGGCGCCACAGCAGACCAGGTGTTGCTTATTGGCTCGTATACAAAAACTGCGTTCGAGTGACCGCCGAAGCTGTAAAGTTTCCCGGCTGCGACGGCCGCAGAATTGTGGTCCTGAGGGAATGGAATCGGCTGAACTGACGCCCACGTGTTCGTAGCGGGGTCATAGACATCTACTCTATCAGTCGAAACTGAGTTTTCGTACCCGCCGATGACGTAGACCTTACCATTTAGGGCAGCTGTAGCGAGCTCTTGTCGGGCTGAAGGCATCGGCGCAAGAGTCAGCCACGAGCCGGGCGCGATTTGTCCTTCACTTGTCGAGTCGGCATAAAGCAAAGACCAGAAGGCGACGAGAACAAATCTGCGTCTCATGGTTTTAGCTTCTGTTTAAAGCTGTCACTACTTTCTACAGGAAATAAAAGGCTAAGTTCCCAATCAATTGGGTTGTCGAGAACCAACGCAACGCAACGCAGCGCGCGCGGGGACACCGTAGTGACGGCGAGTCCGTCTACGCGAATGCTTTCAATCCTATGATGCCAGGCAGTCGTTTAGAATCGCTTCTTAACTGCCACGTACCAGAAGCGGCCTTGCAACGATGCCGTTGATTCGTCGTAGCCGTTTTCGAAAGCACCAGCAACAAACGGTGGATCTTGATCGAGCACGTTGTTCATTCCGAGCGTGATCGTGGTGTTGTTGAGCCAGTTACGCCAACCGCACTCGTTGATGGCTGTGGTCACAGGAGCAACATATTTGTTTTGACCATCGTTCACCTTTACGTTCTTGCCGGCCTCTTTGGCAAAGCCGGCAACTTCTTCGGCAACGGGCTGCTGGAAGTTAAATGTGTAGTTGACGATCAGATCAAGTGTCGTCCATTCCCGAATCTTACGATCACCACCATTGGTCTGCGCACCGGGCAAATCACTGGTTTGACCAATGAAGTGCACGGTTGCGCCTGCATCAAGGCCGCCTAGATCATAAAATAAGCTGGCATACCAGCGGTTTTGCGGGAGGGCACCACCGCTGATCGCCCCCAAGAATTGTCCGGTCAAATCAACCCTTGGTTCTGCCGGGCTCGCCTGTCGCCGGTAACGGGCCAAATAGACGCCATTAAAGGTAATCGTGAACCGTCCGAAGTCGCCGTGGCGGAATATCGAGGTATCAAGTTGATAGTTCGCTTCGTAATCGAGACCTTCAGTGATGATCCGAGTGAGATTTTGCTCGGTTGCGGTGACGTTCAGGATCGCTCCACTTAGGGGATCACGCGTGATCAAGCTCTGGAATTGTCCGTTAAGGGGCGCACCATTTGGCGCGAACATCGTGGCGGTTTTGAAATTAGTATTCACAATGAATGCGGGAGCCAAAATTCCCGTGAGATTGCGCAAGTCGATGTGGTACCAGTCTGCACTCAGGGTCAGGCCTTTGATAAACTTCGGCGTCCAAACGGCCCCGTAAGTCCATTCATAGGCCTCTTCCGGTTTCAGGTTCGGATTGCCGCCCAAAGTCTCACTGATCGCAACATCCGGAGTCAACCGGGCCGGGTCGGGCACAAACGCCGTGCTCTGAGCTTGCGAAGTAAACAGTTCCGCAAGCGTCGGAGCATGGAACGCTTCATTATAAGTCCCGCGCAGTGTCAGGGACGAATCGATCGGCTGCCACCGAACGGAGAACTTCGGCTTCTCTGTATCACCAAAATCACTGAAGTGTTCAAAGCGTTCGGCAATATCGAACTCCAGGCTATAGGCACCCAAGAAATTCCAGGACGGGCTCGTCACCGGAACTCGCAACTCGCCATAAGCCGCCCAAACATCGCGACTACCCCTCGTTGGTTGAAAGCTGATCGCACCAAATGTCTGGCCGGAAGCAGTCAAAGAATCAGGTCGATTCTCCGCCGTCTCTTTTCGACGCTCGCCACCGATGGCGAAGGAGAGCGGGCCGGCTGGCAAATTCCAGATATCCCCGTACATCTTACCATCTTGCAAGGTTAGGCTGGTAAACCCACGGTGGATCGTTGTTACAAACACCTGACCCAGAATGGCGGGGTTTGTTCGGCCATTAATACCACTGCCGTTCAAGTTTCGGCCAAAGGGGTCGAATGCCGTCTTGGGATCACTCGAGAGGAGCGCAGTCCGGAGTGCGATATTGTTAACAATGCCGCCAAATTCCTCATTTCGATCGTCCAGGTTGTAACGGAAGCCCAGTTCGTACGCCCAAGTCTTAAGGATATCATTGGTCGACAAATCGCCGAAGTCTCCGCGGAGACCACCAGTGAAAACATAATTATTCGTCGTGATCTTGTCGGTGCGCAGACCGGCTTCCAGCGAACGATAACGAACGCCAGTAATAAATGGCTGTCCGTTGACGGTCGTGTTTGCTGCGCTAAAAGGGTTGAATGGGTTTTGGAGCGGCACGCTGAAGCCGGTAGTGCTGATCGGCGGACCGGTCACGAAGTCGGGACCGGTGTTGAACACATCAGGTGGACCGGCGAATGGCGTAGGTGCCAAACCGCTATCCCAGAAGGTACGAGTATATTTGAAGTCAGCAAAGAACTGCAGCCATTTATCGCAGAGGTCACGACTAATCGCGTCGTAGAAGTACTCGCGATCAACCGGCACAATCGCAGGTGTCGACGCAGCGAAATTGAGGAGGAAGTTGTCCGTATTCTGATTGATGGTTGAGTGTGGAACGTAGATCCCGCCAGATGACGCTGGGTCGGTAAACGGATGGGTTCCTAGAGGCGCTTGTCCCGCGCCACCCGTTGGAGAGAGAAGGCCTGGATTAAGGACAAAGTCACCGATTCTACCAGCAAAATTACCTGACCTGGCGTCTTGGCCACCAAAGCGACGGAAGTCCGCGTTCGAAGAGATATCCCGGTCGCGGGAGAAGATAGCGGCCCGATTGTATGATTCAGCATAAATAACAATGTCGGTCTCGTCGTCACCGGTACCAGCAAGCAGATAACCTCGCTCTTCTCCCTGATCGTTTGAGGCACCGAGATTGGTATTGCCATAGCTGGCGTAAAGTTCCAAGCCGCGGAATTTGTGTTTGAGGAATACATTGAACACACCCGCGACCGCGTCCGTGCCATAAATGGCAGAAGCCCCGTCTTTCAGAATGTCGATGTGATCAATTAGTCCAATCGGAAACATGTTAAGGTCGACCGTATCACCGGCAAAGCCCACTGGTGCGAGACGACGTCCATCTTGCAGCACCAGAGTTTCTTTGGCCAAAATCCCGCGCAAATTAATTTCCGTTCGGCCATCCCCACCATTGGAAATGTTGTCATTTATCGATGCCCCGGTAGCCGCGGGTACCTTCAGGACGAAATCAGTAGCGTTACGGACACCGAGTCGGTCGATGTCATCCTTGCGGTAGGTGTCGACCGGCTGGGGGCCCACTTCTTCGGCGGTAGGAATATTTGAACCCGTCACGATCACCTCTACCGTTGTGAGAATGGGTTGACCGGCTCGCTGCGGCTCAGGCGCCGGATCTTGTGCGAGGGCTACACCGAGCTGGCAAAAGACGGCAGTAATGATAACCACCAGACGCAGGGCGGAGTTCCCAGCGTCATTCATAGCAGCGCATTCCTATACGCCTTCCTGGCGAAATCTCTGGTGAGAGGTTTAACAAACTCCTTCACCCGCCAAGAGGTTTTGAGATGTTTGTAGCTATGGGCGCCGGTCAAGGGCTGCATTCGCAGAAGGAACCGGCTGATCCTCGGCCGAGAAAAGGGTTAGTAATTCCGGAGGCGTCGCTCGGGAAGCCTGTAGTTGGCCATCGAAATAGACTCGAACAATAAAACCGCCGTATCGCCGTCCATCGGATGAAGACATTTTCGTCTTCGGCCGGACGTAAGTCGCTACCAGGTACTTTGGAGTAGCATCGGACCAGTCGGTTGCCGACGTGACCCAATTATAGCCGACGCGTGCATTAGTTGGCTCCATTTTGTTGTCTCTGGTGAGGTCGTAAAAGGAGACATTGATTCTTACAGTGTGACCATTTTGCGTCCCGGGGCGAGGCTTTACTCCGATCTTAAGGTTAAGATGATACTGCGCATTCGGATCGATACTCTCCGATAGCGTTGTCTCTGTGATCGCCAAAACTGAGTCACGCGCCACACCGATTCGCCGCAGAAGACCAGGGAAACGTGCATCGGAATGAAGCGCGCGAAATTCGGGAAGAAATGCGATCCATTGTAGTATGCCGGAGTGTTCGGCGAATCCGCGTTCGAGCCATCGGAAGGCTTCTTCCTTATCGCCGAAGGCAACGTATACTGCAGCAATCAAAGGTGCCGAGACGTATCGCTTTTCCCGCGCCTGTAGGAGCTGAGTCAGAATATTTCTCGCCTCGATTTGCCGGCCCATGCGTGCGTAGGTGATAGCAAGGCCGCTGCTCGGGAAATGCGTCGTCTCTTGCGCTTTGCTATAAAGCGCGATTGTTTCGGTGAAGTCGCCCTTCTCTCGATACGCGGCGGCAAGATTTGAATCCAAATAAAAGTAATTTGGATCGAGTTGAAGTGTCCGCTGCCCCTCCGCAATGGCGTCGTCGATACGGTCGTTGGCCAGGTAAGCGGCGGTGGCAACGTAGCTGGTGATGGGCGACACCGGATCCAATTTCTCAGCCTCAAGCACAAAGCGGAGTCCTTCTTGTAATTCGCCTCGGAAGAGAGGCAGGAGCGCGGAGAAGAAATGAGCTGGCGCCGAGTTAGGATTGAGCTGCAACGCGCGTTTCAGCTCTGCCTCCGCGCCTGCCAAGTCCCAGTCGAGAACCCGCCTCGCTTCACTAAGATAGCAATGCGCCTCCGCATCTTTTTCGTCGAGCGCAATTGCCTTCAAGGCTGCCTCCTTGGAGGCCGAATAAGCCTCGAATGGTGTTACATAAACGTCGGCCAGAAAATACCAGACTTTGGAGATCCCAGTCCAGGCTCGCGAAAATGCCGGATCTTTCTTCAGCGCTCCTTGAAAGAAACCAAGCGCCCTTCGCAAATCGGCTTCGCTGCTCTTGTTCGAGAAATAAAGACCTTGCAGATAAAGATTGTATGCTTCCGTGTTCCGCTGTTCATGGGCAGGGGGTGAAAGCGCGAGCTTGATCTTGAGCGCTTCAACAATCGCCCGCGTGATTTCATCTTGTAGCGCAAAAACGCCCTGGAGTTCGCGTTCGTACGTTTGCGACCAAAGATGAAACCCGGTGTGCGCGTTAATTAACTCCGCTGTCACGCGAATGCGGTTGCCCTCGCGTTGTAAACTTCCTTCCAGCACGTTCTCGACGTTTAGCTTCTTCCCGACGTCGCTCACCTCCACACTTTTTCCTTTGAATGAAAAAGAGGAGGTACGGGCAACGACGCGCAGCCCCTCAACTTTTGCCAAAGTGTCGAGAATCTCTTCGCTGATGCCGTCGCAGAAATATTCCTGGTCTTTTGCCTGGCTTAGGTCGACGAATGGCAGCACCGCGATGCTTTTTGCGCCTCGCTCAAGCGGCGATGTTTTGGCGAATTCTCCGCGGAAAAACCAGATTATTGCAGCTCCGACAAGGAGAGAAGCAGCACCGGTTAACAGTAACTTCGGATTACGTCGCGACCAGCGCCAGATCCGCGCGGGCGGCAAGACCGGACGCGCTACAATCGGGCGTCCATCCAGCCAGCGCTCCAGATCGGTCGCGAGATCTCCCGCGGACTGATAGCGCGCCTTTGGTTCACGTTCGAGGCAGCGTGCACAAATCGTCTCCAAATCTCGATCGCCTGAGCGTGTGAGGGAGCGCAATTTCGGTGCGGGCGTTACCGACGCCTGCTTAATGACAGAAAGCGCGTTGGCGCCCAAAAACGGTGGACGCCCAGCTAACAGGTTGAAGAGAATCGCGCCAAGACTGTAAACATCGGAGGCTGGGGTAAGATCGGCGAGCGCACCCTCGGCCTGTTCGGGTGCGATGTAACCGGGAGTTCCGAAAGTAGTCAGCGATTTAGTAAGGTCCTTGTTCCGGTCGAGCCATTTCGCCAAACCGAAATCACTCACCAGTGGTTCGCCGCGATCATCGAGCAGAATATTTCCCCGGTTTGAGATCGCGATGGAGAATTCCCCGGCTGTGGGCGTATTCGATAGCGCGCGCCACCTTCGCCATCAGTTGCACTCACGTTCGCGGGTCGCGAGGATGAGTGGACTCCGCATCATGCAAGCTTAATGTTCGGATGATCCAGGCTGGCTACTGCTTCGGCCTCACGTCGGAAGCGCATGAGCGTCTCATGTGAATCACCGTGATAAGCCAGTACGCGCTTGACGGCGACGATCCGGCGGGAGTGTCGCTGGCGTGCGCGATAAATGACGCCCATCCCGCCTCGGCCGATCTCGTCAAGGATTTCGTAATTACCCAGGCGCCATTGCGTATCCGGCACATCGACTTCACCTAGTACACTTTCAAAAGCCGTTCTCGAAACCTCGCCAACGGCTTCGAGTCCCTCACGCAACAGGCAACTTACGCACACACCGGTATCGAGACGCGTGGCTGCGCCACACTTCTCGCATTTTACCGGCTTCTCATTCGTACTCGGAAACGAGTCCGAGACTTCGTCCGAATTCCTCATCCGAGTTACTCCGCTGCGGCGGCGAGAGCCGCACACAGATGCCGGATCTCGTCTTCCACCTCGGCCGGGTCAGCGACCGTATGTGCGACTTGATCACGCAGCAGCCAGCGGTAGCGCTGTCGCAGGTTGTGCAGCTGTTTTTTCACCGCAGTCTCAGTCACTCCCAATGTGGCCGAGAGATTGGTGTATGAAACTTCATCGCGTTCCGCTGTGAGGTAGCGGCTTAAACTATGGAAAAGTCGTAGCCTGCCCTTGCCTTCGCATTCCTCGCGGAGCCGTCGAAGCGCCTGTTCCACAACCGTTGCCGCCCAACGGAGGTCGAACAGCCGCTCCGCCGGCAATGAGTCGAACGCTTGAGCCGAGATGGATAATTGGGATGGGGCTTCCGCCATCCAGTCGTCCCACGAAACAAATTCTATATCACCGCCACGTTTGCGCGCGTGTATTCTCTCAGCCGCATTATTTAGAAAATTCTCGAGCGACTTGAGCAAAAGCGAACGGAAACGGCCGCGGCTAGGATCGGCGTGCTCTAGCCAGTTACGTTCCAGCATCATCAGAAAAAAATCCTGCGTCAGATCCTGCGCGTCTTCCGTTGAATAGCCGCGTCGGCAAACAAACGAGAAGATGGGCCGCCAGTAAGTCCGGCAAAGCTCGGCCAGGGCATCGCGGACTTTTTGCTCTGTGCTGTGGGAGTTAGCAGCGGAAAGGATCACGCTCCAACAGGTGGTGACGAACACACGCGGCTCACCTCCCCGCCCCTTGCCAACCTCCGGCTTCATTAGCGACTCCATCATTATCGTTGCGCCGTTGCTTTTATACAAGCGTGATGAAGGTATTAGGATCGGCAAAAGTAACAACAGTGTTACTTTTTCGGCGCGGCATCCGCGGCGGGTTCCGAGAGCGGCTGATCCGTCAGGCCGGGCGGTAAAAAGAGTAACATCGCCGTCAGCTGCGACAGCGACCGCAGTGTTCATGCCGGCTGGCTGAATTGTCTGCTAATCGAAGCTACGGGCACAACATCCGGCACCGGCGTTGTCCATCCGCGATTCTTTTTCCACCTGATCGCAAGAAATTATCGACCGCTGCGGCATCCGCAGTTCCCCGAGCACACTTGCAAGATCGTTCGCCAGATCGTGCACCAAGGCTCCGCAAAGATTGAGAAGAGAAGTAAAGACCTTGCTGATCCTCCGCGGCTTGGAGGCCACACGTGGTTGTCGCACGTGGAAGCGGCAAGGATGGTGAGTTTCTCCTGCTTGCGGTCGCGCGAGAACATTAAGCGGCTGGCCGAAATTATAAGTTGGAATCAACCGCAGCTTATGCGGAGCACCTCAATAACAACCTCGCGTACATCTTGCAAAATGATTCTCTTTGATCGGTCGGCTGCCATGCGGATGGGAGCAGTCGAGTACCTCTTATGGGCCGCTGCCGGCGGGCAGCTTCCCAGTTCCCATGTTGCGCTGCATGTTTTGGACGGCCTGAGCGCTGCCCTGATCGATATTCGCGCTTCCAGCCACTGGATTCCCATTGCTGTCCACTTCCATCCAGCCGCCTCCCATGTGGCTTCCGGTTCTCGCTGGGACCCACACGAAATGTTTCACGCTTTTCGCCGGGGAAGTCTTGAGATCGAAATCGACACGCGCGCTTGTAGCCGCGGTCTGAACTATCGCACTGGATTTGGGGGTCCCATTTATCAATACACTGATCTTGTATATTCCAGGCGCCAGGCCCTTGTAGGCATATTTCCCGTGAGCATCAGTTGTTGTGGTAAAGTTGCCCCGCTGCTTGCCTTCGAAGCGGATTTGCGCGCCTTGGGCCGGTTTACCATCGGCTCCGCGGACCGTGCCACTCACGACGCCAGACTGGGCAAACGTGGTGCAAATGGCGGCAATCGTCGCTAGGGCGGTGAAAGTTAGGCGTCGGTTAAACATAAGAGCTGCTCCCGTGCTGACTTACGACATGAAGGCCAAGTTTGACCTTCGTTTCCGTTTCTTTGTTTTTCATGATTTTACCCTGTGTTTAGAAGACTCACCAGGATCTACAGGAAACCAGAGGCGAAGTTCCCAATTAATTTGTGTCGATCCCGGCCGAAGCGAGAGAGAGACAATCAGAAAGCGTCAGTTCGAACCAGTGCAGCTCCGCCGGTCTGGAACCCGGCAGCGCGACCTAGGACTTAGCTAACGCGAAGCCCAAGGCGTCTACAGCGTTCAGAACCTCTGTCGAACCGGCTCAGAACAGCCACGAAGATGCGATCGGAACAAGGCGAAAATGTAGCCGCGGCGCTCTGTCGCCGCGCAAGCGACACAGTCGGCGATGCCGAGAACGCCTCGACTGAGCGAGGCGGCTACAGTTGCCCAATTGGCAAGGAAGCCAACGTGTGAACGTTTCATGGGCGAAAACGTTTCCCCAAACATTAAATCCGAAAATTGTAGCCGCGGCGCTCTGTCGAGTTGCCCGTGCCGATTGACCTAGTGCCAGTCGAGGCTCGGCCGAATTCAGCTAATCCAGCCAACTAAGCGGATATTTCTCGTCATCGAGCGCGAGCGCATCCTCTGTCAGTTCGAGCGTGTGCTCGGTATCGAACATAACCGCCAGCTCTTCTGTCCGCTGGGCGTTTTTGCTCGCCATGATTGTGCCCGGATGCGGCCCATGTGGAATCCCGCGCGGATGCAAGGTGATCGAAGCCGGTTCGATCCCGCGGCGCGATCCGAAATTGCCGCGCACGTAAAAAAGCACTTCGTCAGCTTCGACATTATCGTGCACCCAGGGAATTTTCACCGCTTCGGGGTGGTAATCGAGCATGCGTGGCGCGAAAGTACAGACGACATAACCGCGAATTTCGAAAGTTTGATGAATGGGCGGCGGCTGATGGACGGTGCCGGTGATCGGTTCGAAATCCTGTGCGTTGAAAGTGTAGGGATAAAGGTAACCATCCCACCCAACGACATCGAACGGGTGATGCGCCATAGTCACGCGCGTCCAACGCGGACCATCCTTTACTAGAATATTAACATCTTCCTCCCGATCGATCGTAATGAGTTCACTTGGCCCATGGAAATCCCGTTCACTGTAAGGTGAACCCATTTTAATCTGCCCTTCGTGATGCGCAGTTTTCCGAAAACCGTCTCCACCGTGCCGCCTCCTTTGAAGACAAAAATAATCTCATCGGCTCCGCCATTCTTATAATACTCAAATTCGCCGTAGGCCTTAGCCGGCCGCGAGCGATACGCAACCATGTCCTGGTTGAAGAGGACCGGGATACGCCCGCGATACAGATCGCCGCGTCGTGGAATAGTTGCCGTTTTGAGGTGGTGATGCCGCAGCGGGCTATTAGTAACTTTTTTTAGCTCCTTGCACTCAAGTAGCTCAACGTTTCGGACACGCGTAGGCGGCCGCAAATGATAACAAATTGAGTATGCCTCGTTGAAACCTTCGGTGGTGAAGACGTGCTCATAGGCGATGCCTTCATTCTTGTAGGTCGGGGCCGCGCCGTTGCGATGAAACCAGATATGATGCTTTCGCGGAATTTCGCCGAGCTTTTGATAAAACGGCATAATCTCCTCCTCGTTCCTACAGGTTACCTCTTGCCTCTTGCTCCCGTTCCAGCGCTTCAAACAATGCTTTGAAGTTTCCTTTGCCGAAGCTCTTCGCAGCAGGTAGCCTTCATCATCGCGGTCGACGAGAATGCCTAACCTTTGCAATGGCTCAAGGTCCTCATCGATATGGCCAACGCGGTCCAGAACCGTTTCGTAATAGCTCGAAGGTATTTGCAAAAATTCCAAGCCGCGTTTTTGCAGTTCGGTCACGGTAGCTACGATGTCCTTGGTCGCGATCGCGACGTGCTGGACGCCCTCCCCATGGTAAAACTCGAGATACTCCTCTACCTGCGACTTTTTCTTCCCTTCCGCTGGCTCGTTTATAGGAAACTTCACAAATCCATTTCCATTACTCATGACCTTGCTCATTAAGGCCGAGTATTCGGTGGAGATATCCTTGTCGTCAAAGGTCAGGATATTTCGAAATCCCATCACCTCCTCGTAAAATTTCACCCACGGATTCATCTGATTCCATCCCACGTTCCCGACGCAGTGATCGACGTAGAGCAATCCGGTTTCCTTTGGTTGATAGGTCGATTCCCATTTTCGAAACCCTGGCATAAAAATGCCGTGGTAATTCTCTCTCTCGATAAAGACGTGGACGGTATCGCCGTAAGTGTGAATGCCGCTCATTATCAGCTGCCCATCGCCATCGCATAAGGTGATCGGCTCGAGATAACTCTTTCCCCCGCGCTTTGTCGTTTCTTCCCACGCCTCGGTGGCATCTTCTACTCTTAGAGCAAGTACTTTGACTCCGTCTCCGTGCTTGTAGATGTGATCGGCAATCGGATTGTCTGGATGTACCGGCGTTGTCAGGACAAAGGTCAAATTATTCTGGCGAAGGACGTAGCTAGCCCGATCTTTCGTTCCCGTTTCTGGTCCGGCGTAGGCAAGACTTTGAAAACCGAAGGCGGTCTTGTAAAAATGTGCCGCCTGCTTGGCGTTGCCGACGTAAAATTCAATATAGTCTGTTCCTTGAAGGGGCAGAAAATCGGTTTCGGCTACGGGAGCTTTTTTCGGGGCTGCAATTGTCGTTGGCATAGGATTTTCGCGTTGATTAACGCTCCCAAAATATAAGGTCGACAATCGCCTCTCGCAAGGGTAGCGCACGCGTCTCGCGTGTTGGTTTCGGCGTCTCGCCGAAACAGGCTCCCGACGAGCCCACAATTCAGCCAGAAATCTCGCACACAAGAAAAGTTCGCGATCGCGAGGACGCGCTCGCGAGACGCGTGCGCTACCCAGAGGTTTTTCGCAAGGATCTCGAATCTCGCGCGTCTATTGTTTTTCTTTCGGCGCGAGTGAGGCGACAATTTTCTCGAAGCGCGCGTCGCCGCGGAGCGGGTCCCAAAAGGGAAGCAGGCGCAATCGACCGTAGCTTAACATGATGCTGGGGTACCGTGCCGCGGTCGCGAGCTGCTCGCAGGCCAGGTTTTTCTCGCCGGTCCAGGCGCAAATGATAGAGAACAGCTGAA
>QHNB01000170.1 GCA_003217965.1 Verrucomicrobiota bacterium
GATGCCGTCGGCAAGCGCATCGCCATTGGTGGAATGTCGTCCCAGCCCACGTGGATCACGATTGTCGGAATCGTGGGTGACATCAAACATACCGGGCTTGATACCGAGCCGAAGCCCGAGATGTACGTACCCTTCGCGCAGGATCCTTATCAGTCGATGATCTTCACCGTGCATAGCGCCCAGCATCCGCGCTTGCTTGCAGCAGCCATTCGCTCCCAGATTCAGGCAATTGATCCGGCGCAACCGGTCGCGAACATTCGCACGTTCGAGCAAGTCATCGCCGATTCAGTAGCGCCGCGACGGCTCTCGGTTGTTTTGCTTGGCGTGTTTGCCGGCGCCGCCGTGATTCTGGCCGCAGTTGGAATTTATGGAGTGATCTCCTTTCTGGTTGTGCAACGGACCCACGAAATGGGCGTGCGTATGGCCCTCGGCGCGCAGCGGGCAGATGTGCTTGGATTAGTCATTGGCGGGGCCTTAAAGCTTGTTGCCGTGGGCACCGCGGCTGGATTGCTCCTGGCCTTGTTCAGCACGCGCGCCTTGCAGGCGCTGCTGTACCAGGTGAGCGCATTCGATGCGCCGACATTCCTCCTTGTCACTTTAATTCTCGGAGCTGTCGCCCTTGCTGCCAGTTATCTGCCGGCTCAACGCGCGACGCGGGCCGACCCAATGATCGCACTTTCCCACATCACATGATTCGCCTTCGCAACCTCGAACGCAGTTATCCATTGGGGCATGGGCAAACGGTTTACGTTTTGCGCGACATCAATCTCGACGTAACCGAAGGCGATTTCGTCTCCGTAATGGGTCCTTCCGGAGCCGGCAAATCGACCCTGCTGCATATCCTCGGCATGCACGATCACGGCTGGACCGGTGAATATTTTTTCGATGAGACGGCCGTGCATCATTTGAAATCGAAGGAGCGAGCAACGCTGCGAAATGAGCGGATCGGTTTCGTTTTTCAGCAGTATCACTTGCTCGACGACCTTACCGTTTACGAGAATCTCGATATCCCGCTCTCCTACCGGCGTTACAGCAAAAGTGAGCGCGCCGCTCTCGTTGCTCACGCCCTCGACCGTTTCCAGATTGTCGGTAAAAAAGATTTGTATCCGCGTCAGCTTTCCGGCGGTCAACAGCAGCTCATCGGTATTGCCCGCGCGATCATCGCTAGCCCGAAACTATTACTCGCGGACGAACCGACCGGAAATCTGCATTCGAGTCAGGGCGAAGAAATCATGGAGCTGTTCCGCAAATTGAATGCCGAAGGCATGACCATCGTGCAGGTCACGCATTCGGAGAAGAACGCCGGTTATGGCAATCGAATCGTGCAACTGCGCGACGGCTGGATCGTGGATAGTTAACAACAGGCAAATTCATATGTTTCTGGATTCATTTCGTCAAGATGCGCGCGTCGGTCTGCGTGTTTTGTTCAAGGAGAAATCGCATCCCGAACAATTGATGAGCGTCGGTTTGATCGATCCGCAGGCCAGCGCGCCAAACAATAATTTCGGCGTCGGCAATATTCCGTCGGCTCAGGTTTACGAGGATTTGCGAAACGCGCAGCGTTCATTCGCGCAGATGGCCGCCTATTTGAACGGCTCGACGATCAACCTGAGCTACAAAAACAATCCGCAGCGCTATACCGGAGGCTACGTCACCGAGGATTTCTTCAAGATTCTTGGCGTGTCGCCGATCATGGGCCGCGACTTTACGGCCGACGACAACAAACCTGGCGCAGAAAAGGTCACCATTCTAGGTCACGAGATCTGGCAGCGAGATTTCAGCGGCGACCGAAACATCGTCGGACAGAGCGTTCGGATTAATGGCAAAGCCGCCACCGTTATCGGCGTGATGCCACCAAATTTTAAATTTCCGGTGTCCGAAGAACTTTGGGTCCCGTATTATAATGAGTATCCTTTAAGGCCGCGCGGCGAGCTGTTGCTCGGCGCAAATAATCCCGCGCCGGCGGTCATGGGCCGACTCAAGCCCGGCGTGAGCATCGATCAGGTAAACGCCGAATTCATCGGTCTGGCCCGCCGTTTGGCGCACGATAATTCGAAAACGAACACCACGCTTGTTTCCGCCAGTGTCCAGCCGCTTCTGAACGCGGTTACCGGGACGCAACTGCGTCAGCAAGTCTGGGCGATGCTCGGCGCGGTTATCCTCGTTTTGCTGATCGCGTGCGTGAACGTAATGAACATGCAATTTGGCCGCGCCGCTTTACGAGCGAAGGAGCTGGCGATTCGCGGCGCGCTCGGCGCCACTCGTTGGAGACTCGTGCGCCAAATGTTGACTGAAAGTTTCGTCGTAGCGATTTTCGGAGCGATCGCAGGCGTGATGCTGGCCTATTGGGGCGTCGATATGTTCGTTCGCGCGACAAACTCGTTGCCTTTCCCATTGCCCTACTGGATCCAGTTCAAAATCGACGGACCCGTCCTTTTGTTTACGGTCGCGATCACATTGTTGGCGACAGTTGTTTCCGGTTTAGTTCCGGCGTTGGTCAGCTCGAGTGGAAAGACGGCTGAGATCATGAAAGAGGGCGGCCGCGGCAATACGAGCCGCCTCGTCAATATCATCACTCGAGTTCTTGTCGTCTGGCAGATTGCATTGACGGCCGCGCTTCTGATCGCGGCGACACTGCAAATCAAATCAATCCGAAATCAACTCACGCTCAATTACGGTTACGACGAGAACGCCATTTACACCGCGCGCATGGCTTTAATGGAAGGCGCGTATCCGACCCAGGAGGCCAGGCGTGAATTCTTCCTCCGCGCGGTTCGGGCGTTGCGGGCCAATCCTCAATTCGATTCTGCCGCGTTGACCAGTCGTTTTCGCATGACCTTCGACGGCCTCGGGCAATATGAAGTGGACGGACAAAATTACGTCACGGATCGCGATCGCCCACAAGGAAACTTTGAATCTGTCTCGGATAACTATTTTTCGACGCTCGGTTTGAAGATCCTGGAAGGCCGCGATTTCAGCATCGACGATTCGGACGCGAAGCACCCGGTAGCCATCGTCAACACGAGCTTTGCTCGAAAATATTTTGGTCACGAAAGTCCAATCGGTCGCCGGATTCGCATTTTCAATCCCGGGCAGCCCCAACCTTGGCGAACAATCGTCGGCGTTGTTCCGGACACCCTGATGCAGGGCCCGTTCAATCAACAGACTAACACTGCCGGCTTTTATCTTCCTCTGCTTGGAGCTGACCCAGCCACGCAATTTTGCACGATCATCGTTCGTCCGCGTGCAGGCCAGCGTCCTGATACTCTTGGGCCGACGTTGAGTAAAGCGGTTGCTCAGCTCGATCCGAATCTCCCAATTTATTTCCCGGGCACGCCGGTACGGCTGCACAACGAAATCCTCGGTGGCAACCGCATCGTCGCGACATTATTCGGCATTTTCGGCGTGGTCGCATTCATTCTGTCCGCAGTTGGTCTTTACGGCGTAATGAGCTTTTCGGTCAATCAAAGGAGGCAGGAATTTGGCATCCGCATGGCGTTGGGGGCGGACGCGGCACGCATTTTTCGCATGGTGATGTCACAAGGGGCGTGGCAATTGGTCATCGGCCTTGTGCTTGGGGCAGGCGGAGCGGCACTGCTTCTTGGAGTTCTGGCCGCCGCTGCTTTGCAGAACATCCTTTTCAAAGTCAACGCGCTCGATCCATTCATTTATTTTGCCGTCGCAGGACTGCTCACCGTAGTCGCCACAGCGTCGTGCTTCGTTCCTGCGCGCCGCGCGACCCGCGTCGATCCAATGGTTGCGCTGCGTTATGAGTGACGCGCATCGATTCTGTCTATGTTAGAAGATCTTCGTTTCGCCTTACGCCAACTCCGCAAGTCGCCCGGATTTACGTCTGTCGTGATCATCACCCTCGCGCTGGGCATTGGCGCCAACGTCGCCATCTTCACGCTCGTCCGCGGCGTGCTCATCAAGCCTCTGGTCAACCGCCAGGAGGACCGGCTGATTTATATCCGGCAGAGCGCGCCGGGCATCCGCAACAAAAACAGCACTTGGTCGATGCCGGAAATTCAGGACTTAAAGGCGCGGGTCAAGACCCTCAGCGAGTTCGGCGACTTCTCCACCATTCCCTTCACGGTGATCGGGCTCGGCGAGCCTCGCGAAGTCAATGGCGGCGTCGTCAACGGGTCCTATTTCGAGGTGATGGGCCTGCGTCCTGTGCTCGGCCGCCTCATCGGCCCCGAAGATGACGGCCCCAAGGCTGCCAGCGTCGTTGTCCTAACCTATCGTTTCTGGTCGAACACCCTCAATCGAGATCCTTCCGTTATTGGCAAAACCGTTCGGCTTGGGAGCACTGAGGGCGATCGTTCCGCCACGATCATCGGCGTGCTCGAGCATTGCGTCCCATATCCCCAGGAAACCCAAATCATCGCCAACGTGGCCAGCAGTCCCCATCATCTTTCGGCAACGATGGTTACCGAGCGTGTCCATCGCATGACGGAGCTTTTTGCGCGCCTCGCCCCCGGAGCCAGCCTCGATCAGGCTCGCGCCGAATTACGGTCCGTGTACGCCACGATGAAAAAAAACCACCCTGATGCTTACTCGAAGCAGGCAGACTTCCAAATCTCGGCCAAGCTGCTTCGCGAGCAGATCACATCGGGCGCCAGGACCGTGCTGCTCGTTCTGCTCGCAGCGTCAGCCCTTGTCTTCGTTGTCGCGTGTTCCAATGTGGCGAACCTCATCCTGGCGCGCACCGTTCGCCGCGAAGGAGAGCTGGCGGTCCGAACTGCACTCGGCGCAAGCAGAGGAGCGCTTCGCCGCATGTTGCTGGCCGAAAGCCTTCTGCTCTGCGGGTCCGGCGCGGCGCTCGGCGTGATGAGCTCGCAATGGATGGTTGAAGTTCTGGCTCGTTACGCCTCGCGTTTTTCGGTTCGCGCGCTCGATCTTAGCGTCGATTCCAGCCTGCTGTGGGTGGGCGTAGCGCTCGCCCTTGTCGCCGCGGTGATTTTGGCCTTCGTCCCGTGCCTGCCCGTTGACACGTCCGGTGCGCTGCATTTGTCGAGCGGCAGCGTCCGGGTAACCGGCAGTAAGGGCCGCCAGCGTATCTTCGTTGTGACGCAAATCGGCGCATCGTTCGTACTACTGGCAGGCACGAGTATGCTGGTCACTACCCTCATCGCACTGCAAAGGACGCAGACAGGTATGGACACACGCCATGTCCTTGCCATCAACGTTCCCGCGATATTTTACGGCAAGACACGCCAGCAAGTTGTTGATTTTTACAAGGAACTCATACGTCGCATTAATGCGCTTTCGGGTGTCAATGAGACCGCCTTCGGGATGGTCGCTCCGTGGCGCGATGCCGGCTCCGGGCCTAGCCTGCAATTCTCCGCCGACGGTCACGTTCACGCCGCGGGCGAAGAGGACCCCCGCGCGCAGTTCCGTGTTATTTCGCCTGGGTTCTTTGGGGCGCTGGGCGTTCCCATCATTGCGGGACGCGACTTCAATGAGCTCGACGGTCGAAGCAAAGAGCCCGTCGCCATCATCAGCGAAACCCTCGCGCAGCGCATGTTCCCCAATCAGGACCCCATCAATCGGCACGTGTTCTGGACCGATCCCGTCTTGAAAGTCACCAGCAAGAACCCGCCGCGGCCGCAACGCATCATTGGCGTCGTCGCGGATATTGACGACGAGAATATCGTTCCCGAGCCCACCCTCACCGTCTACAACAGCTTTGAACAGGGTCCACTTTTCCGCGGCCGCCTTTTCATCCACACCAGTGCAAACCCTTATTCGCTCGTCACGCCCGTCACGCGCATTATTCGCGACATGTCCGCGGATCAACCCGTTGAGCACGCCGCTACCCTCGAAGACGCCCGCGCTGAAGTGCTCACCCCGCACCGTTTGAACTCGGTGGTGTTTGGCGTGTTCGCCGCACTCGCATTGTCGATTGCTGTGGTCGGCGTCGCAGGCGTGCTGGCGTTTTCTGTCAGCGCGCGCACGCGGGAGTTCGGTATCCGGCTGGCGCTGGGATCGCAGCCGCAGCGTCTTTTCAAAGATGTCGTCGCGGAAGGCGCCGCAATGGCCGCGGCGGGCATCATGGCAGGCGCAGTGTTCGGATTCGTCCTGGCGCGTGCGGCACACAGCTATTTCGCGGATGTAACGATGCCTGGCATTTTTCCGGTGGCCGCCTCTGCGCTTGTGCTGCTAACGATTGCGGTGGTCGCGTCGATGCTGCCCGCGGCGCGCGCCGCGAGCGTCGATGTTATTCAAGCCCTGCGCACCGAGTGAACCGAATTTCTAATTTCTGATCCCATGAACGATCTGCGTTTTGCCGTTCGGCAGTTGATCAAATCGCCCGGTTTTACTCTGATCGCGTTAATCACCCTGGCGCTGGGGATCGGCCTGAACACTGCCATCTTCAGTTTGATCAACGACCTGTTTTTGCGCCCCCTGTCATTCAAGGAACCGGATCGTGTCGTGCACATGTATTCGAATGCCAATGATCGCAATTTGCTGGAACTTCCGATCTCCGCGCCGCGCTATCAGCATTACCGCGATGGCCAGACGATTTTCGACGGTTTCGGCGCCGAAAACATTAATGCCTTCACTTTGACCGGACTGGGCGATCCGGTTCAACTTTTCGGCGGCAAAGTGACATCAAACTATTTCGATGTGCTCGGTGTGCATCCGATTCGTGGCCGCAATTTTTTGCCGCAGGAAGAAGACACCGCCGATGTGGCGATGGTGACTGAGAATTTCTGGCAAAAACGCATGGGCGGCGATGCAAGGGTAATTGGTCGCACCATCATCCTCGACGGCGTCCCGCACACCGTTGTTGGCGTATTGCCGAACTTGCCATTTTCCTGGATCGGACCGAACGCGGAGGTTTGGACCACGAAACCGTTCGCGATTCCCGGATTCTCCTACGAGCGAATGATGCGTGGCACCGGTTTTCTCCGCGTGGTCGGGCGATTGAAGCCGGGGATGACAATAGCACAGGCTCGCGCCGCGTTACCGTCGCTGGATCAAAGTTATCGCACCCAGTCTCCCGATAAGATCGACAGCTCTGCCACCATGAGTCTCAAAACGCTACCCGAGGATGTGACTGGAAATTTGCGGCCGGCGTTTGCCACTTTGCTTGCGGCAGTAGCGTTCGTGCTGCTGATTGCCTGCAGCAACGTCGCAAATCTCTTGCTCGTACGCTTCAGCGGGCGACGGCGGGAGATCGCGCTGCGCATGGCGCTGGGGGCGTCGCGTGCGAGCGTGTTGCAACTTTTCATTTTCGAGAGTTTGCTCGTGAGCATTCTTGCAGGCGTAGTCGGCTCAGGGCTGGCGTGGCAGTTGGTCCCGCTCGTGCCGAAAATGGCGGCGAACTTTTTGCCCTTTGATCCAGAGACTGGCGTGAGCCTTTCGTTTCCCGTCCTCGGGTTCACGATTGCGTTGTCGATCTTAACGGGCATGGCCATGGGAATTTATCCGGCACTGCAAAGTTCGCGGGCCGATCTTGTTGACGGGTTGAAAGAAGGCGGCCGCGGAACGAGTGGTAGCGTGCGGCAACAGCGCTTCCGCAAAATTTTGGTTGGCGCGCAAGTTGCATTGTCTGTCACGCTGCTCGCGGGCGCGGCCTTGCTCATTACCAGCTTTGTGCGGTTGAACCGGCAGAGCATTGGGTTCCGCGCCGAAAATCTCTGGATCGGCCTCGTTACATTGCCGCAAGCGCAATATCCGGATCTGGCCACGCGCCAACATTTCGTGGAGCGAACTCTGGCCGCCTTGCACGCAATTCCAAGTCTCCAGAGCGCGACCGTCAGTGGCGACATTCCGCTGCTCGCCGGTGCCGGCAGTCAAACCCTTTATTCACGTGCCGACGGTGAGATTTTACCGGTGGATAAGCGTGCCTCGGCCGTGAGTCACGATATCGCTCCGGATTACTTTAAGACATGGGGCATTCCCATTTTGGCTGGACGGGATATCGATCAGCACGACGTGTCCGATCATCAGAATGTGGTTCTGATTAGCCAGGCTGGCGCGAAGAAAGTTTTTGGTAACGAAAATCCGATCGGCAAAACGCTCCTGGTTACAAGTGGGAGCACGCCGGTGGAAATCGTCGGTGTGGTCGGCGATGTCCGGTCGCGGAAAGTAGTCGAACCGAACGACATGGAATTCTACCGCCCCTGGGCTCAGGAGAATTTTCCATTCGCGGTGGTGGCGGTGCGGAGCGGTTTAAGAGTCGATGCAGTGACTAAATTGGTGCAATCGGCACTGAATACTGTCGATCCTGGCTTGGCCATCGCAATTCCTCAATCGATGGACAAAATTGTTGCGCAAGCGCTTGGTCAAGCGCGGCTGATGATGTGGTTGCTTGGCATTTTCGCTGGAGCCGCGCTGCTGCTGGCGACGGTCGGCATTTATGGTGCAGTCGCCTACACGGTCGAGCAACGCACTGGGGAAATCGGCGTGCGCATGGCCCTTGGTGCGCAAACCATGGATGTCTTGCGATTGATCGTGAATCAGGGAATGCGACCGGTGATCTTCGGATTGGTGGTGGGATTGGCCGCCGCACTGGCGCTCGGCCGTTTGATCGCTTCGCAACTTTATCAAACATCTGCTCACAACCCGGTGTTACTGGTGGCGACGATGTCGCTCCTCGGCCTTGCTGCATTGCTCGCATGTGTGTTTCCCGCGCGACGAGCTGCATTGGTTGATCCGGTGCAAGCGTTGCGCGCCGAATAGGTCGCATGCTGAGTGATCTGAATACGCTTAGCCCATGTTGGCGCGGCACTTGTTGTGAGCTACCTGCCCGCACGCCGGTGTCATGAATGTCGCCTCCGTGGTGGCGTTGCCAGATGAGTGAGAGTCTTCCAATGAAGAAACGGCTGGCAATCGCGGGTGTTTTCATGCTCTGCATGTTTTCCACGTCAGCGATCGCCAGCGAAGTCCTCGAAGATATCGTGGAGAGAACGATTCCACTCGGCCCGGCTAGGACGTTCGCTCTGCATGGCACCGATGGCACGATTCAAATCTACGGGACCGATAGCAACGAGATCAAAATTGTCGCGATCAAAAAGGCGTTCTCTTCCATTCGTCTCAAAGCAATTGGGATTCAGGTCGAGACCAAGAATGACTCGGTCAACATCAATACGGTCGCGCCGGCAAAACCGCGCTGGGCGTGGTCTGACCGGTCGGGCACCGTCGATTACATTATTAACGTTCCGCAGACAGCGCGGATCACCGCGGTCGATTTACCGAATGGCGAACTCACCATTGATGGGATGCGCGGCGCTCCTATTTCCGCCTCGCTCGGAAATGGCCGACTGACAACGCGCAACTGTTTTTGCGACCAAAAGGTGCGCGTCGAAAGCGGTGGAATGGATATCGTGTTCGATTGGCTTGAGGAAAAGTTGGTGACGATTGATGCCGTCATCAATGACGGCAACGTGCGTGCATTGATTCCGGTGGATGCTTCATTCGAAATCCACGCCGTGGCAGAACACGGCCGTGTGGCGAGCGATTTCAGTGAAATCGAGAACAGAAAACGCGGCGGCGTTTCTGAGATTAACGAAACAATTGGTCAGGCGCCGCTTTCGAAACTCGCGGTGCGAGCGGTAAACGGGAACGTTCAAATCTCGGAGGTGATTTGGTGATATGGCAGGATCTGCGTTACGCGGTGCGAATGCTGATTAAAACGCCCGGGTTTGCCATCGTCGCATTTCTGGCGATCGCGCTCCTTGGTCTGTTTGTTGCATTCGGTTCTACTCGTCTGGCGAGCAGCTTCCTTATGGTGTGAATCCTAATGATCCGGTCATTTTCCTTGGAGTGACAGTTCTACTGGCGGCGGCGGCCTTTGCCGCCTGTTACTTCCCAGCGCGGCGCACACTGAAGATCGATCCGATTATCGCGCTTCGTTTCGAATAGCACTTACTTCATTGTCCGCGCCGTCAGATCTTCGAGCGCGTGCAAATCTTCTTCGGCACGATCGTTGTAGCCGATTTTGCGATAACACTCCGCCCGTTTTCGCAGTGCGATTGCGGTCTGATTCAATTGCAGCGCATGACTCAATGAGTCAATTGCAGGGACGGTCTCCCCGTGCGTCATTTCGATTTCGCCGCGATATTGCCATGCTATGGCCAGTTGGGGATCGAGATCCGTTGCCAGCTTAATCTTGGTAAGTGCCTCGTCTGACTGCCCGAGCTTCATTAAGGCGTAGCTCAATTCAGCCAGCGCGCTGGCCGATTTCTTATCGAGCGTCAGCGCCGTCTCGGCATCCTTTCAATTGTTCGAGCCGAATCGAATTGCGCACGAGCAGATCCACGCCCTCATTCGCGCGGTTCAATTCGATCAGGGCGATTGCCTGCAAGAGTTTCGGGCGAATAGCCCAAATAGCGAGTTTCCGTGCCTGCTCCGCGTCACTCCGTGCGAGCTCGGGATCGCCGGCGCGCAAAAAAGCCAGTGCTCGATCTCCGAGGAGCGTAAAATCGGACGGTGATGAACTAATGCTGGCATCGAGTTCCCGGATTTCATCGAGAAATTTGCCGAGGCGCTCAAACCGCTGGGACCACTCTTGCACTTGGGCATTCTCGGGCGCGAGCAATCGCGCTCGCTGCAAATCCGCAATCGCGTCCTCCCAGCGATGTAATTGCCGGCGAGCGATTGCACGCTTCAACCGCGCATCCGCGGAGTCGCGTGTTTTAATCAACGTGCTCCACGCCGTATCTTCCTCGATCCAGTGCCGATGGGCGTGCTCGAGTTCAGCGACTTTTCGCAGAACCCGTTCATTCTTCGGGTCGGGCCCGAGGGCTTTTTCCCAGTGCAAGATCGCTTCTTGTTCGTCTTGCCGCGCCAGCGCCACATCGCCGGTGGCTTCTTCCAGTTGAGTTCCCGGTTGGCGCGCGCCCGCCCGCCATTCGTTGAGAACTTTTTCCGCGCCGGACACATCGTTCATCTGCAACCGTACCTCAACGAGTGTCGCCCACGCGCCGTCATGGTGTGGGGCACGTTTAAGAATTTGTCGCGCCATGGATTCGGCATTCCCAAAATCCCGATGCCGTCGAGCCCGATCCAATTCAGCGCTTAGGGCTTTAACCTCGCGGGTGTCTGCGCGCTCGCACGCGGGCAATGCCAATGTCGTCAAGGCCAACGTGAGCAGAATGGGACGCATAATCTGGAATCGAAGGTCAGGCCACGCGACGCTCTCCCCCTGGAAAAAAGAATGGAACCATTCACAGCTGATTTGTCAGACTCCATACCGTATGCCGTCGTTCGACATTGTTTCTGAGGTCGATTCGCAAGAAGTGGATAACGCGCTCAACCAGGCCCGGAAAGAGCTAGCCACGCGGTTCGACTTTAAAGGAAGCGCTGCCCTCATTCTTTATGAGAAAGACCAGATTACGCTCACAGCTGAGGATGCTGGCCGGCTACGCGGGCTGCGCGAGATTGTCATTGGCAAACTATCCAAGCGCGGGGTCGATTTGCGCAATATTAACCAGGGCGAACCCAACATTTCGCCACTCGGCCACGCCCGGCAGGAGCTTAAAATCCAACACGGCCTTGAAGGCGACAAAGCCAAAGAGATCATTCATGCGATCAAAGGCGCCGGATTCAAGGTGCAGAGCGCGTTACAGGACCGACAAATCCGAGTGACCGGAAAAAAGAAAGACGACCTCCAAGCCGTCATTCAGTTCGTACGCAGCCGGGATTTCGGCGTCGCGACGAATTTCAAAAACTTTCGCGACTGAGCTTCTGGTTGCGAGGATCAACTGCGCCGTGTCCCAAGCTCGGACAGCCGGGAGACCGTCCTCCTTGATCACCCACCTTGCACCGGCGGCATAATTGCGATGATGTCGCCGTCGCAGAGGGCATGATTTTTCTCAACGAAGTCCGCCCCAATACCAAAGAGCATGCTGTTTTGAAAATCGCGCAGTTTCGGATACTCCGACAAAAGCTGTCGAACAAGATCACCAACCTGCGCATTATCGGGCAGCGAAATTTCCAAGGTGGAGGCGCCAACTATTTCTCTCAGGCGCGAATAAAATTCCGCGCGTACCGTCATGGTGGCATCAGTTCTTTTCGCAGCACTCCGATATATGGCAAATTCCGATACCGTTCCATGTAATCAAGGCCATAGCCGACGACGAATTCGTCAGCGATATCGAAGCCGACGTAATCCGCG
>QHNB01000290.1 GCA_003217965.1 Verrucomicrobiota bacterium
GTGCGGCGCACAGACGTAGACGTCTGTGTTCCGTACTTGCTTGGACACTGCATCAGCTTCCGGTCATTTTCCAGAGGGATGGGCGCGAAGGAAATTCGTGGGAGCCGAAGACTTTCGCTCGCACGCGAGACGCATGCACTACCTGCTCATCGCCGCTACAATTCTAGGAATGCACTCGTTTCATTACCGCGACGGTCGCCTTTATTGCGAAGAAGTTGATCTTGCGAAGGCCGCGGAGGCGTTCGGGACGCCGCTGTATATTTACAGCGCGGGAACGATTCTCGATCATTACCAGCGGTTAGATCAGGCTCTGGCCGGGCTCGATCACCTCATCTGCTATGCGGTTAAGGCAAACTCAAATCGCGCGATTCTTCATCTGCTTGCCGAGGCAGGAGCTGGGTTCGACATCGTTTCCGGTGGCGAACTCTATCGCGTGATTAGGGCCGGCGGCGACGCCTCGAAATGTACTTTCGCCGGCGTCGGGAAATCGCGCGAAGAGATCGAATATGCTCTGGAGCAGCAGGTTTACTCATTCAATATCGAAAGCGAAGCCGAGCTCGATTACATCAATCAAATCGCCGTCGCCAAAAATCTGCGTGCAGCGATCGCGTTGCGAGTGAACCCCGATGTCGTGGCGCCGACGCACAAATATATCGCAACCGGCCAAAGCGAAAACAAATTTGGCGTTCCGCTTGATCGCGTAGCGACCGTTTATGAACGCGCAGCCAAAATGCCGAACATCATCATTCGTGGCATCCAGATGCACATCGGCTCGCAAATTACTGAGGCTGCGCCATTCGTTGCCGCCATCGAGACGATTACGCCTTTAGTCGGCAAATTGAAATCGCGCTACCCGCTCGAATTTTTCAGCATCGGCGGCGGACTTGGCATTGCCTACGAATCCTCTATCGCGAGCGGCCGTGCCGATTGGTGGGCGGCAAATCGATCGCATCCCCTCACAATCAGCGATTACGCGAACGCCATTGTTCCACAGCTGGAAAAAATGGGATTACGTATTTTGCTCGAACCCGGACGCCTGCTCGTCGGAAACGCCGGTGTTTTACTGACGCGTGTTCGTTACATCAAGGAGACTGGGCAAAAGAAATTCGCCATTGTTGATGCCGGCATGAACGATTTGATTCGGCCCGCGCTCTACGGGAGCTATCATGAAATTGTGCCAGTGAAAGAATCGCACGCCAGCACGAGCAAGATCGACATTGTCGGGCCGGTGTGCGAGAGCGGCGATTTTTTTGCGCAGGAACGCGATATGCCGCCGCTGCAGGCGGGCGATCTCCTGGCGATTATGAGCGCCGGCGCTTACGGGTTTGCCATGGCTTCGACCTACAATTCGCGGCCGCTGCCGGCGGAAGCGCTCGTGCGCGGCGACAAGGTTGCCCTCGTCCGCGAACGCCAAGTGCTGGAGGATTTAACGCGCGGCGAGGTTGATCCGAAATGGCAGCAAAGGCGGCCGTAAGCCGGTTACGCTCGCTTGCGAATTGCTGACTTCAGCATAAATAGTGCTGCTCCCAGCCTATGGTGAAACGGACGGCGCTTCTTCTGGCGATTGTTGCGATCTCAACCGCGAAAATGTCGACGGCCGCAAGGCCGGTCAATGGGGAGTGGATCATCGTCGTGGGCGGTGTGTCGCTCCATCAGTGGGAACAGTATAAAGCGCAACCGCACGATCACTGGTGGGCCAATTTCGTCCATGCCGCGCGGATTCGGACCGAGCAACTGCGGGGCCAGCTCGGTCCCGATGCAAAGATTACCTGGCTCGTTTACAAGCCGGGCTATGTCGATCGCGGAAAGCAGGACGGCCAGGATCTAATTGCCAACATCAATTCCGTCCGGGATAAGTACAATCTCCGTCTCGTCTATTTCAGTCGCGGCTCCGAAGTCATCGATTACTTGAACAACGGTGAGCCGCGCGCCCAGGTGAAAATTGCCGGCTTCGAATACTTCGGTCACTCGAATCGAGCCTGTTTTATGTTCGACTACAGCAACGTCGTGGACAGTTCGTCGAAAGCATGGTTGCACGAAAATGATCTTGCGAAAATCGATCGGCGCGCCTTTGCCAAGGAAGCATTCGTAAAGAGCTGGGGTTGCCGTACCGGTGAAGAGATGAGCAAACATTGGCATGCAGCCACCGGGGTTCGGATGTGGGGCGCGCTGGGCAAGACCCAGTTCATGGACGAGGAATTACCGATTCTCGTTTCCACCGGCGGCAAGTGGGTTAACTGATTTTCGATTGCCGATTTTCGATTTGCGATTGCTGGTGGAGCACATGCCCGGCTGCGTCGTCAATTTCGCAAGTCTTTTGCCGGCCGCTGCAGTCGCCGATTTCGAGTTGTTCGTCAGATCTGTGACAGTCCGTGTTAATCTGTGGCTGAACCCGCATTTCGATTTTCTCTCCTCGGGGGACGATAAGGTCGAGCAACTTTACAATCTTTAATCATCAGCCGGGCCTTGTCATTAGCAGCAAAGTTGAGGACTCTGTGATTATTCGGCCACCTCGATTGACTTTGCCCACCTCATGAATTTCGAAGAAATTTCGGCCCTGTATCGCCAGCCTTTCTTCGATCTTATCGGCCAATCGCGCGCCCTCCATCTCAAGCATTGGCGCGGCGAACAC
>QHNB01000171.1 GCA_003217965.1 Verrucomicrobiota bacterium
TGTGAAACATCCACTTGACGTTTTTCGCGCCGCGCGCGCGCACTCGATCAACGACATGACGATATGCAGCTTTGAAGCGCTCCGGTCCTTCCCACTGGTCCGGCTTGTCGTCGACCCATTCTTCACCTCCGTAATACCAACCAGACCAAGGAAACCAATCGCCATTCATTTCGACTCCGAAAGCAACGATCATTGGATGGCCGAACTCGCGCGCCGTGTCCGCCCACTCGTCGATGTAGCTATCCCAAACGCCATCAATAATTGCGTTGAGGTTAAACTTATCTGGTCCCCGATTTTGCTCGTATGGCTTATCCCAGGGAGACCAGTAAACCAGCGGCATCGCGCCATGTCGCCAGATCATCTTTAGGTTAGCCATGGGAAAGCTTTGCTCGCCCCAGTAACTCGACGAGGCAACGATCGCTTGATGTTTCCCGACCATTTCCTCGAAGTCTTCGATCATCTCCAGGGCCACGTCATCCTCGGCATCGCCGAAATCGATGAATGCGCCGGTATAAACGCCACGCTCAGGAATTCTGACCTCGACTGGGCCGTTCCGATCGATCATCACTGATGCGGTCCTGTATTGTTTGCATGAGGCGCACGCGAGTAGCAGCGCAACAATCGAACACGGTAACGCTTTATCTCGCGACAATCGCATCACACGCGAACCGGCACGCTCGCGGTACGCTCAAGCTTACCCCAACTCACCCACGCCCCTTTGATCGCGCGGAGAATCGCTTTCCAAATCACATAACTAAGCATCGGCCGATAAATCAACCGCATCGGAATGATCCGCCAGGCATTAAGGACGTTTTCGCGTTCCAGGATACAAGCCAGAGTCGCCAGAATGACGTCCATCGCAAGAAAGACGATGACAAACGGCAGCACATCCCGCCACGCCCCAAATGGCAGAGACAGGATTAAGAACAAATCCACCGCCGGCGTGATAGCGACGAGGATGATCTGGAAAAACCAAACACTCGGCAAACTGAACCAGCCGAGAGCTCGGTAGTTCCAGTTGAAGACCATGTCCCGATGTTTCCAAAGACATTGCAGCGTTCCGTAGGCCCAGCGGAAACGCTGCCGTGACAGAGCGCGCACCGTTTCAGGCGCCTCCGTCCAAGCGATCGCATCGGGGACGTAGACTATACGCATGTGCTGCTTGTGTAACGTCAGTGTGAGGTCCGTATCTTCAGCTAAGGTTTCCAAACTGATTCCGCCGGCACGTTCGATCTTCCGCCGACGGATTGCGCTGATGGCACCGGGGACCACGGTAATGCAATTCCATCGGGTATAAGCGCGTCGATCGAGATTGAAACCGACGGTGTACTCAAGCGACTGACAACGCGCAATGAAGCTGCGCAAGTTGCCAACCTTGGCATGGCCAGAGACGGCGCCGATATTGGCATCGCTAAAGGGCGCGAGCAACCGTGAAAGGGTGTCGCACTGGCAATGGGTATCTGCATCGATAAACACAATTAACTCGTTGCGCGCCGCAGCCAGACCGCGTTGCAGCGCTCGCGCTTTCCCTCGATTCTCCTGCTGGATCAGCCGGACCCGGTGGTCATCCCGCGCCAATCTCTCAACCTGACGCGAAGTATCGTCGCTGGAGCCATCATCGATTACGATCACTTCCAGCTCGCCGGCGTATTCTGTTTTCAGTAGAGATCGCAACGTCCCGGCAATTACCTTTCCTTCGTTGTAAGCTGCGATAACGACCGTCGCTGATTCGGCGAAATTTGTATTCGGGAGGCGACGAAACCGGTAGGCCAGGTAAATCACGATCAGAGTGCGAATGACAACAAGCGCGGTCGCCACGATCATGAAGGCCCAGAGAAATTCTTCAAACGCGTGAAACACGCGAAACCCCGTGCTGCTAATATAGTGCGACATACTTTGTCCGCCCGGCAGCGGAGGCATGAGTGCATCGCGAGTGGTTCCGAGCAACGTGCTTAGCGGTACGATCGTGTCGCCCCGCGTTTGCAGCCAATCGATGATTCGCGGCAAGGCTTGGACGGTCTGGCTTCGATTTCCACCGGCATCATGCAGTAAGATGATGCTGCCATCGTGGCGTTGTTGTTTTATTCGCTGCAAAATGACGTCTGCGCCTGGTTTAGCCCAGTCCTGCGGATCGATATTCTCGAGCACGACCATGTAGTCCTGGTCCTGCGCAATCTGGAGTGGGATCAGTTCGGCCAATCGCGATGGCTGAGTGTCGGCGGCATAGGGCGGCCGGAATAAAGTAGTCGCGCGGCCGGTCAGCGATTGGATGAGCAACTGAGTCGCGTTTAGCTCGACGCGAATATGCTCCGGCCAGCAAAGGGCGAGGTTTGGGTGATAGTAGGTGTGGTTCCCGATTTCATGACCTTCATCTACAATTCGCCGAACCAGTTTCGGGTACCGTTCGGCATTTACTCCAACGAGGAAGAACGCGGCCTTTACCTTGGTTGCCTTTAAAATATCGAGGATCTTAGGGGTCCACTCCGGATCGGGTCCGTCATCGAAAGTTAAAGCAACTTCATGAGCGCCACCTGCCCCTTGATGGTAGAGGGTCGGGAATTCCGGAAATTTCGTATAACTCGCCGTCAAATACTTGTCCTTATCGACCTCAAGGGTTCGCATCCCATTAGCCCGGCTTTGATCAACGGTTACGATCTCGCCTTCCCCGACGTCCGTAATGGTGTCGGTCCCACGTAGAACTTCCAACAATGGTCTGGTGGCGGCGTCGATGGAAAAGTCAGCCGGAACGCTCAATGAGTCCCAAATCGCGGTGTCCTCCGTGCCGAGTCGATAAAGCGCAAACCCGCCGGCCTTTTGCTTCCGCACCTCGCGCACCTCGTTCAGAAAAGTGACAACATCGAGAAACCAAACTGCGTGCTCTTTGTCGTTGTCCTCGTAATAAAAGTAGGGGTTATAACCGGGGGCGCTTACCTCCGCCGACGCGATCTCGGCATTGCTGGCCCGACTCATCGCTTCCGGAAAACTGATTAGCTCGGCCTTTTTCCCGCCAATCGTCCAGTCATAGCCGTAACTACCTAGCGCGATGATCCACTGCCGGGGATCGGAATCTTCCAACAACACATGAAGCCAGCCCTCGAACCACATTCGCGAGGCGAGCGGGCCGGGCGGGTCGACATCCGATGTCTCGTCGAACAGCAGGGCAACAAATCGATCGATATAATCCGATAGCTCATCGAAGTCGATGTAATCGAGTTCCTGTCCGGGCGAAACGCAGAGCCATAACTGCCGGCCTTCGCGATGAAGGGCGTCGGCAAACTTCTCGATCAGGAGAGTAAAATCTTTTTTGTAAGCCGGATCGAGTTGTTCCCAATCGATCACTACACCGGAGGCTTTGGCATCGCGTAGAACAGCGAGAACATGACGAATGAAATTTTCCTGCCGCTCGGGCGGACCATGCGCGACGTTCTCCACTGCTTCTGGCTGCCAAGTATCGCCGACGAGATTCGTCAACAGCGGCATGAGCGCGATGCCTCTATTCTGCGCCAGCTTCGGAATGCGAATATCGGCGTCGATCTGCAAGTCACCCACTCCATTCAC
Source organism: Verrucomicrobiota bacterium (assembly GCA_003217965.1). Classification (GTDB taxonomy): domain Bacteria; phylum Verrucomicrobiota; class Verrucomicrobiia; order Chthoniobacterales; family UBA10450; genus AV69. The sequence goes on from QHNB01000171.1 coordinate 3,559, forward strand.
CATCGACATCCATTCCGGACAGACGTGGGTGATCTGGCCCGCGTGTTGCTCGAGCGAGGAATAGCTGTAGGGATCGCCGTTCGTATAAAACGCCAGACGGACTTCATTGTCCGGCGTTTTTCGACGTGGCCGCATTGGCGTTGGACTGGGCGAGGATGACGGAATCGGCACTGCCACCTTCCTTGCTGCTTGCTTCGCCGCTTCAAACTTTTGCCAGAGCAACGAATTTGCGTTGGGTGGCTTGCCAGCTGGATTGATTTTCGCAAGCGATTTCAACTGTCCCTTTAATTGCCGAAGGGAAAACGGCACCGTCATACGCGGTGCAATGAACAGCGTCTGCACGAACAACACCGTGGCGAAGAAAGCGACGACGCTGCCGATTAGCAAAAACAGGCGTAGGCGAGGCCAACGCTTTCCGCGTGGGTCGGAAAACACAAAGGGTGTTAGACCTGGCGGAATATCTTCGGGCATCAGACGCTAATTTGCCTTGCTCCGCCCCAAACTGCGAGCAGGGAACGTCGCGTTTTTAAGTCGAACCTCAAATACCAGGCTCTTTGACGCTTAATTATCGAGGCTTGTTCAGAGCTATTTCGGCCAATTCATTGCCTTACAAGACTGTCCGACTTTGTCTGACTCTGCGCGAAGGCCCCGCCGTTTTCGGCTAGTTTGTTCCTGCCATACCCACCTTCGAGTCCCGAAACGAGAGAGCCGCCTCTTCTGCGCGTTCGCGGAGTAGCTGGGGCGCTACTTTGATTGCCTCCACTTCATTTACCGGTGGACGAGCTAACTCATAGATCGCATCGAATAGTTGACCGTAATCAATTTTTCGATCGGCCCGACCGACGATGGCGCAAATCGGTTTGCCATGCTTCCGCGCAATTTGTGCAACACCAGCGGGCGTTTTCCCTTCCAATGTCTGCCCGTCGAGTCGGCCTTCGCCGGTCACAACAAAGTCAGCCTGGCTCACTTTTTGTTCGAGTTGGAGGATTTCGGCAACGAGCTCAAAGCCCGAACGCAACTCTGCGCCACCGAAGCTCATCAGTCCAAAACCGAGACCGCCAGCGGCCCCCGCGCCGGGTGTATTCCGAAATTCACAACCAATCTCACAGGCAACAACATCGGCCAGTTTCGTGAGTGCTTGCTCGAGAATGACGATCTGTTCCGATCTCGCCCCCTTTTGTGGGCCAAATACACGAGTTGCGCCCCGTTCGCCAAGAAGCGGATTTCGGACGTCCACTGCTGCACATATTCTTGGCAAATGTAAATTCTCCGGCCGCGAAATTTTCGTCAACCCGGTCAGCTTTGCCGGTCCATTCGTCAATTCGATCTGATTAGCGAAGAACTTGAATCCGAGAGAGCGCGCCATTCCGAATCCGCCATCATTAGTCGCGCTTCCGCCAAGGCCGATAATACCTTGTTGCGCACCATGTCGGGTGGCGTCGAGCAATATTTCACCAACGCCGAAGGTATTCGCGCGCAATGGATCACGCACACCGCTGGTCAGCCGCCGCAATCCCGCGGCTTCGCTCATCTCCATGACTGCAAGTTTCTTGCTCTCAATGAAGGCGTAGCGTGCTTCGATTCTGCAATCGAGCGCATCGTGCGCCTGGCATTTCAACCAGGAACCGCCAAGGGCATGGGAAATCACTTCGGCTGTTCCCTCGCCACCATCCGCCATTGGCACGATGTCAATTGCGGCATCGGGTAAAACTTTCCGGAAACCCGCCTCGATATTTTCCGCGACTTCGCGTGCGCTAAGCGAGCCCTTGAATTTATCCGGGGCGATCAAGATGCGCATGATGCATGATGAAGCGCATTCGCGTCGCTGTCATCCCGAGTGCAGAGAAGGATCCCTCGTCGTCTGCGTGACTTGGGATGAAGGCAGAGTGCAGCGAAATCGCGATCGGAGTCCTTCAGTTTTAGTTCCAGAATTTCTCCGGCCAACTACGAATTCGCTTGCCCTTTACACAGCTTCATTAGCTCCACCACTCCTGTCATGTCGAGCGAAGCCGAGACATCTCTCAATATTCTGTTTTCGCGGTAGAAGTCACAGCACTGCGCCGGAAAATAGTTAGAGATTCCTCGACTGCGCTCGGAATGACAAAGCGGTAATTGTGACACCGACTACTTCAATTTTCGCTCCAGAATCTCCCCGGCCAATTGCGGGTTCGCTTTCCCTTTTGAAAGCTTCATCACCTGACCCTTGAGGAAATTTAAGGAAGCCGCGTTGCCAGCTTTGAAGTCCGCGACCGGTTTCGGATTGGCCGCGATCACCTGATCGGCCAATGCCTCAATTGCCCCGCTGTCGTTCAGCTGCTCGATCCCTTTTTCTTTCACAATAGTACCGGCGCCTTTGCCGCTCGCGAACATTGCTGCAAAAACTTCTTTGCCCTGTTTTCCGCTAATTTTTCCGGAATCGATCAGCCTCACCAGCTCGTCGAACGCCGCCGGTGGAATCGGGCAATCGGTGATCGTCTTGCCAGCAGTAGTGAGTGCGCTCTGCAAATCGTTCAGAATCCAGTTGGCGATTGCTTTCAATTTCTTCGAACCATGCGCTGCGGTCTCGAAGTATTTTGCGAGATCAAGATCATCGGCCAGCACTCCGGCGTCGTAAGGAGTGACTTCGTAGTCCCTGATGAACCGCGCCCTCTTTTGCTTCGGCAATTCCGGCAACCGCGCCCGCGCGTCCGGCAGCAACACGTCGCTTTTGACCGGAACGAGATCCGGATCAGGAAAATAGCGATAATCGTGTGCGCTCTCTTTCGTTCGCATCAGGAAGGTCGCGCTCGCTCCGTCATCCCAACCGCGCGTCTCCTGCTCTAATTTTTGGCCGCGCTCCAGCGCGGCGATTTGCCGCTGAATTTCGAATGCCAAGGCGCGCCTAACACCGCTGATCGAATTCATATTCTTGATCTCGATTTTCGCGCCCAACTCCGCTTGGGTTTCCGGCCGCACCGAAACGTTGCAATCGCAGCGCAGCTGGCCCTTTTCCATGTCGGCATCGCTCACGCCGCCATAGATCAAGATTTGTTTGAGCGACGTCACAAAGGCGAACGCTTCTTCCGGCGACGCGATCTCCGGTTGCGTCACAATTTCCATCAACGGCGTACCGGCGCGATTGAAATCGATCCCGGTGCTCGTTTCGAAATGAAAACTCTTGGCCACGTCTTCCTCGAGATGGATGCGGACGAGACGGACTTCTTTGTCCGGAGTGGCGATCGATTTCTGTGCGTCTTTCGGGTAAGCGAGATCGTGTAAGGGAACACGGCCATTTGTACATAACGGCAGGTCGTACTGCGAAATCTGATAATTTTTCGGCATGTCCGGATAGAAATAATTTTTCCGATCGAACTTGCAGATTTCCGCGATATCGCAGTCGAGCATCAGTCCGGTAAGCACCGTCATGCGCAATGCTTCATGATTCATTACCGGCAGGGCCCCTGGCAGACCGAGACAGGTTGGACAGGTATACGTGTTCGGCGCCGCGCCGAATTCCACCGGGCAGGCACAGAACATCTTGCTCCGCGTTTTCAGCTGCACGTGCACTTCGAGGCCGATGGTCGTGATGTAACGCATACCTGCCAGATTTCTCGCACGACGGCCACAAAGGTCACTACGGAAAGTTAAAATTCACATTCATCACCAATCGTACCATTGATGAGACGCTTGATACCGTCTCTCAGATGGACTTCGCCAAAACTGATCAAAAGTCCCAGTTTCAAACCGCTTAGGCGAAGTTGCGTCAGCAGCTGTTTGGCATGAGCCGGCGTTGTCGTAGAAACGGATTTCAGCTCGACAATGATCTTACCTCCGACAAGGAGGTCAGAACGAAATGCTTCCTCAAAGCGGATCCCATCATAAATAATTGGCATTGGCTTCTGCCGCTCAACAGCGAGCCCGGCTTTCGGCAGCTCGTGCGCGAGCACTACTTCATAAACCGACTCGAGCAAACCGGATCCAAGCTTTGTATGCACGAGGAACGCGGCATCGAGCACGAGCTTGGCGATTTGATTCTCTGTCAGTTCGTCGTGACCTTTGTGTCCTTTGTGCGAGGAATTCATTTGCTGAGCGCGTAATCGAGCGCATGATCGAGATCAAATTTCTTGAGCCGCGACAGCAACACCGGGTCGTTCAGGGCGTCGATCACACGCCGGTTCTGAAGGAGATCGAAAACGCGCCCTTGCGAGACTAACTTCGTGATCTCCGGATCATCACGCAGCGCAATGATTTTTGGATCGCTTGCGATTTGCTGCGCACCCGGAAATCGCAGGAACCGTTGGGCACTTTCCGGGTTGGACGCAACCTCTCCAACGCGTTCCACCGTTCGATAGGCACCTTGCGGCAGCGGGTCGACATTTTTTAGGATTTCGCCGATTGGGCCGGCCTCGAGTGAATTTTTCAGCTCCGCCAGAGTGGTCATCAATGGAGTCGGCGGCTGATCGCGCGTTGCCAGCTCCGCACTTTGGATTTGCAACGGCCTATTCCAGACCGGCTGCAGTATTCCAGCGGTAAGGGCGTGCTGCGACTGTACCTGAGCTTCCGCCACCGAGCCAGCCAGCCGCGCACCGGCAAAGACGAGCCAGATCGTAAAAGAACCGAGCACAATTCCGAGTAAGCCGCCGCTGATTCCCCAGCTCAGTCGCATAACGGCCGAGCGGTGATCCCTTGTGCGTTTGAAAAGAATTGGCCCAAGCGCGTTCAGGATGGCAAAAACGATGGCGCCGAGCACGGCGCTGCCAACGACGGTGAGAACTGGGTCCGGCAATTTCGCAAACGAGCGCGTGACCGGAAGGAGAACCGGTCCGGCAAAAATCGCGCAACTATATGCTGCGATAATGGCAACAATCCGCGTCAACTGCCGTGTTAACCCGATTCGCCAACCATGCAGGACCTCGAGAATCAGGATTACGACAGCAAAGGAGAGAAACGCGAGTTGCCAGGCGGATGAGCCGGCGATCGGCGGCACAGTGGGATTCACGCGCGCGGCAAATCAATCGCGCGTTGTCGCAATGCGTGATCACATAGGACGAGCGCGGTCATGGCTTCAACCATGGGGACCGCGCGCGGCAGAACGCAGGGATCGTGTC
>QHNB01000291.1 GCA_003217965.1 Verrucomicrobiota bacterium
GCTTTCTGAGACGGCCCATATGGATTCTCGTTCGCGCTCAATCGGACAACGCCAGAATTCTCGGAAGCCCGGGTCGTTGTCGAAGGAACGGACTCAGCAGCCAGCGACCGGGAAATAGTTACGAGTGTGCCGGCCGCGCCGGCGCCAAGGAGCTGAGCAAATTTACGTCGGGATATGGACATGGTTGTTCTTTCCATTGCGAGACCTCCGAAACTTTTGATTCAACCCTTTTTGGTTGAATCAGGAAAGCCGATTTTCGGAAAGCAGCGCGGTTTGTAAAATCGACAACAAAGCTTCGATCGGTTAGTGAAATCTCATGGAGATTGCGGGCGGATGTCTTTGCGGTGGCACCCGCTACATATTGAAAACGGCGCCATTCTCCCTGGGAGACTGTCATTGCATCGATTGCCGGCGAAGTTGCGGCGCTCCCTGCGTGACCTGGGGCTCGGTTCGCCGCAAAGATTTGGTACTGGGAGGTCGCGAGCCACGAAAAGTCGCGCACGCCGGCAGGATTCGTTCCTTTGCCGCTTGTTGCGGCACACATTTATTTTTCGAAGAGAGCGCTGATTCAGGCACGATTGATATCACAATTGCATCGCTGGATGACCCAGCCGCCTTTGCGCCGCAGAAGGTAATCTGGCTAGAAGATAGGCTGCCTTGGGTCGTGATCGATCAATCGCTTCCTGCTTTTCCGAAGAGCTCGGCAGAAAGAGAGGCTAAGAAGAACAAGGCCAAAAAGTTAAAAGGTTAAAAAGTTACAAGCGCTACAACGGCAAAGAACAATGAATATCCTTCTGAAATCCAAGATCGCGGTTGAAGCTCAGTTCGGCAAAAAAGCGACGATGGCGACAAACCTACTGAACATGGTAGGACAAGGTGAAAAGGCTTTTGGCTTTCTCACGGGCGACATGGATTCCGGGTTCGATATCACGGTCGGTTTTTTTAACGACATCGCTCGTTACGCCGCCTTCAAAAAACGATCGGGCCGGAAATGGGAGGAGAGCGATCTGCGCTCGGTATTGATGCAGATCGGACCCTTCTCCAACTGGTCGAGTAAACCGGGGTCCGATTTCTTTGATTATGTCGAGAAGAGCGGTGGCAAGATTGTCGCTGAAGCGACTGGTTGGCAGTCACCGAAACGGCATTATGCCTTTGCGTTCGTGCCCACCCTCGATGGTGCGATCGGCATTCTTCCGGAAAAAAGCGCCTTAGACCAAAAGTTTCCTACTTAGCGACGAGGGAGAAGCGGCGATGAAACGAGGATAACCTACTGCTGGTTCTTATCGCTAGTTTGTTCCTCGCTGGGTGCCTACCAGGGAGGGAACCGATTCTACGTTAGCGGCTGCGTTTTCGAAGTCGCTGAATTCGCTACGCCTATTCGCGGCGCTGTTTCTCGACGAGGTGACGCAACTGGCGCTCCATCGTTTTGAAGGCGTCATGCACAACTTTCGCCAACGGTTCATGCGTCCCGTTATCCACCTGCTTCTCCTCGGCCACGAGTTCGTGACCAGGCGGCACCGTGACGTCAATTCGAACGCGAAACGTATTTCCCTTTTTGTGGGCATGATTCGGTTGCTCGATCGCGACGTCGCAACGGCTGATATGATCGCAGAATTTGTCGAGCCGAGTCGCCTTCTCACGCACCATTTGCTCGATTCCGTCAGATTTCACCAGGCCGCGGTAGCTGATATTCACAGGCAGTTGCATACTTAGTAGTGTAAACCTCGAAGGTGCCCGACGCCAAGCCCCGCGATATTGGCTCCGCCAGAGCGCGAGGCAGTGCGGCGGAGCCTCTTGGGATGATTCGGAGATCCCTCACATCCGTTTGGAACGAGGGAAAACAGCAATCAAATTGGCCGGAGAGAGCGAAAATGGGCTGGCAGTTTAGCCGGTTCGATTTTGACCAGGTCTGATTTGACGTGTTCCACGATCTGCTCGCGTACATCCCGAGGCAGAAGATCGACAATGTGCGGGTAGATCTCCGAAGGTGCGGCGAAGGACCAGCCTTCGGCTTTCTCGCGTCGCAGAATTTCCGTGATCTGATCCGCCAATTGCCGGTATATGCGACGGTCGTATTCACCCAACAGCGTTTGCCGCTCGGCTATGGCGTTCATATGTCGCCCGCCCATTCCCCCGTCGCCCACCGGAAATCGCCCAGCCTGATCGGTCACCTTATCGAGCAGTTTACCATGGGCGTCGGTAACGTCGAAGGCCTGCACGAGTTTCAAGCTGGGCCCGCGCGTCGGCGTTTCATCTACTCGATAAGCTTTGAGACTGCCGCGGTCGGCGACGATGATAAGCGATGTCGGTGTCATAGAACGAGAGTTGTCCGAGGCGCTTGCGGCGCGATCATCCTGCAAATTGTCTTCGCGTCCGGGCCCAAAATCACGCGCTATTTTTGCTTGGGTGGTTGCTCAGTCGTTTCCCCCGGCGGCCTCTCTTCGGGTGCGCCATGCGGCATGTGGAAGTGGCGTTTCTTGTAAGACTCCTGACGCGCCTGCGAGTGGGTGCCACTGATTAATTTCAACAAACAGGCACCGTGATCTACGACCGGCACGTCATCGCCCGAAGCAAATCTCTTCGGTTCGGCCAGAAAACCCTCATCGGTTGCA
>QHNB01000292.1 GCA_003217965.1 Verrucomicrobiota bacterium
CTTGTAAGCTTAGCCTGAAGTTCACTTGCAATGGCTTGCGCTAGTTCCGTCTCGATCGCGAAAACGTCGGCTAGTTGACGATCATAGGTCTTTGCCCAGAGATGTTTATCGTTGCGCGTGTCGATCAGCTGCGCGTTCACACGCACTTTGCCGCGCACACGCTGGACGCTTCCTTCCAACACGTGAGCAACGCCAAGTTGCTGCGCGATCTCGCGCAGGTTCCGTGGATTGCCGGCTTTGTAGACCATCACCGACGTGTGACTAATCACTTTCAGATCGGCTACCTTGGCGAGATCAGTCAAAATCTCGTTCTGGACCCCATCCGTAAAATAGGCGTTCTCTTTTTCGTCACTCAAATTCTCGAACGGCAGCACCGCGATGCTCTTGTCACTAATGCCGGCGGCCCCGATTTTGTAGGCTGCCGTCAAAGCACCGCGTCGCGCCCAAATCCAAGAGCCGATGGCAGCAAAGAGCAGAAATAACAGGACAGCCGAAAGCCAGAGTAGAAGCCGCCGGCGCCGGATCTGCTTCGCTCGAACAATTTTACCGGGTGACTTGGAATTACCGAAACCGTCACCGAAAAAGTTGGCCAGGTCGACTCGGACGCCGTGTTTCACCTCCACTTCGCCCAACTCGTGCAACCAAGGTTGCCACTCGCTATATTGGGCGAGGTCGTCGGCGATTCGCCGGGAGAGCAGAATGTGGCCGGCATCGCCACAATCCATCACTCTTTGGGCCAGGTTGATGCCAGCGCCGGTCACATTACGGCGATCGTCGACATCACGGACTTCATCGACCGGGCCGCTGTTAATGCCCATGCGCACTAGCAGCTGCGGATGTTCTCGCAGTTGGCGGCCAATCTCCTGCGCGCAGCGCACCGGCGCATCCACGCTAGTAAAGAACGCCAGCACCATTCCGTCACCGGTCGGCAGCCGAACTAGTTTACCCGCCGCATCGGCAGTGCGAAATTGCGCCGTATTCCGAACCAGCTCATTTAGTAACTGGAAAAGCTCGCGCTGCTTGTCGCTTAACAATTTGGAGTAACCAACGATGTCTATGAAAAGGACGTGCGCGATTTGAAGCTCACGATCTTGTTTAACTTCAGGAGACATGCGAACAGACGCCCGGGAGCGCCTAGCGGCCATTTTCCTCGTTGCGCTTCCCACCGTCGAGACGAAACAGTCCAAAACGGAGGGACGATCTTCTTGTCCTGCTCACATTCCCCTGTAGCGGCGGTCTCTGACCGTCGTTCCATTTCGTGCTTGCAAAATAGGTAGGGCGACTGACCTCAGTCG
>QHNB01000293.1 GCA_003217965.1 Verrucomicrobiota bacterium
GGACTGCCGCGAGGGGTCACTCCAGAACTCCCGCACCTCCAATTCGCTCGGCCATAACCGCGTGTTTCGATTGGTGCCCATAACCTCGAGGTATTCGCCCGTGATAGGGCCGGAACCGATTGTTACGATCGCGCGGACGGCATCAGGGTACGTGCCGCCGTAAGCCAGAGCGAGCATCATTCCCCATGAATTACCCACCAGAATGAGTTTCTCGATCTGCATCTGCTTCCGCAGAGCCTCAATGTCTTCGATGTAGGCATTTAAATTAATGGTCGAAGGGTCGTATCTCGTCAGTTTTGACCGGCCGGTGCCGCGTTGCTCAAGCATGATGCAGCGGTATTTCTTACCGAGTTCGTCGGCGATGCCTTGCATCGAGCGGACCTCTTCGCCGGGACCGCCACTTAGGACGAGCGCGTAATCGCCATTATTCCCAATCACAGTGTAATAGAGATCGATCCCGTCGCGCACCACTTTACCGTCACCCGACTTTTGAGGCGCATTCGCGAACGCACTCGGCGTTGCATTCGGGCAATGCAGGAGGCATGCAAGTAACAATAATGTTTTTGCCAGGCCAGCAATCGGTCGCGTCACTTTGGAATACAAGGCCGTTTCTCGGAGTTCGCGCACTGCACCCATGATTAATTCGGTATGCTGGACTGAGCTTTCAGAATCTTGCTCAGTTTTCGTATTCGTCGCCGCATTGCCCTCCGCCGAAAATTAGACGGTGAGAAGCCGAATGCCTGTTGAAAGGCAGCGGTAAAATGACTATGGCTGGAGAATCCCAAAGCTAATCCTAACTCGGTCAAGTTTTCCGACCCGTCTGCCAAACGATCGAGAGCCAGCGCCAATCGAAGCCGTAGTTGATACTGATGGATCGAGGAGCCGACTGTTGCACGGAAAATGCGCGAAAGATGGAAGGGGGAGCAATAGACTTTGCGGGCGATCTCAGCCAGAGAGAACTTCGCTTCTGGCTGCTTGGCCAGGAGCAGCCTCACTCTTTCACTCCATCTCCGGCGCATTCGCACAGTATCGGTCCGTTGCCGATGATCCTCTGTAGGTTGGCCGTCGATATCCGCTAGAACGTGGTCGAGTAATTCCAGAGCACGCTCCTCAACCTCCAAACCGGTCGCTAAAGGATCACTTAATCGCTGACGAAGGTGTTGGAGCCGCGCAATCGTCTGCAATCTCAGCAAGCCGTGACCGAGACGATATGGACGCTGAGGATCGGCGCGAATGACCTGATGATATTGGTCGAGTACTTCTGCGACAACATCAGCGGAGAAAACGAACGAAGTGCAATCATCGCCTGCCAGTATTGGATGACTAACTCGATAAACGTCGTGCCCGTTAAAAAACAGCACCTGATTGGCATCAGCGACAATCTCTTCGAAGCCGGTATGCCTCACGAATACTCCCGCGCGCGGGAACACGATCTCGGGCCTTTCGACCTCCTCTTCGCCACCTAAGCGACGGCTCGAGGGACGACAGGAAACATCCGTGATCGAAACCAAAGATCCTTGGTAGCGAAGATCGGATCGAAGCTGAGCCATGCCAGAATTTCCGGCGAGTTTAATGTCCCGAGCGGGCTTGCTGCGACAGTAAATTCCGCCAATGCGACGATTCACTACTGGCCTATTGGATTGCGGCATAGTGTGTCGTGAATGTAGATCCCATAATCGCCTTTAGAGGCGAATGTGGCGGGGCACGTGTCCGCGTTGTCAGCCCGATTTCTTGCAGCTGCCTGGGGGCCTTTCTTCGGTCGGATCTGTAGCGAAAAAGGTCACGCGACGATTACCAAACAGGATGAGGAAGAAAAGTCGGTTGCGAAGGAAGAGAAGGACGAGCGTGATGCGGAAACTAAATATACTACATGAGTGTCCATAGTGCCAACCCCGGCCCGTTACCGGCAGACCGGTGGCTAAAAAATGATTGGAAACAGAAAAGGAACAGATCATGAAATCTCAGGCAAATCTTCATCAGGAATTACGGCAAGGGATTCTCAAGCTCCCCAGTGTGACAGAGCGGCGGAATGCCGGAATCCACGAAGACGCATTCTTTGTCGGACGGACCATGTTCATGCACATCCATGGTCACGGTCACTGCGACATTCGATTATCGAAAACTGATCAGGAGCGGGTTCTGGCAGAGGGCAAAGCACGCCCGCATCGCTGGGCGCCGGAAAAGGGATACGTTACGTTGATTGTGAACGATGAAGCGGATTTGGACGCGGCAATGGAGCTGATTCGGATGTCGCATCATCATTTCGACGGCAAACAGAGCGCTCTGCCTGCGGAACATTAATAGAAGCAACCAAGGGTCCCAATAAGAAGGAGCCGATTACGAAACTATTTGTCATCGGAGCGACTGGTCGAACTGGGCGGGAGGTTGTTCAGCAAGCTCTCGCAAGAGCTCATCGTGTGACCGTATTCGTTCGTTCGGCTGAAAGTATCACCTCAACCAATGAGCGACTCACCGTGATCACTGGGGATGTTATGGACGAAATCCAACTCTTTGGCGCCATGCAAAATCACGATGCGGTTATTTCGGCACTTGGGCCGCGCGAGCCTTTCAAGCCGAGCTCAATCCTCCGCGATAGTGCACTGGCAACGACGCTCGCAATGAATCGTTCGGGCGTAAAGCGACTGCTCGTTCTTTCGGCGGCCGCGCATTTC
>QHNB01000172.1 GCA_003217965.1 Verrucomicrobiota bacterium
CCATTTACCCGCTGTGTCAGCGAAGGCGAATGCAACATTGAACTCGCGCAACAGGTCAAAGAATTCTCGGACCAGAAAACTGGAATGACGAATTTCGACACAATAGCGGAGGGGCCGTTCGCGCTCGATCTTGAGCCAGGCGCGCGTTTTCAGTTTTGAATCGTGCTGCTTTCCTAGCGCCGCCGCTTCCTTTGTCGTTCGTGGCAATAACTTGAAAAAATCTCGGAAGCGTTGGGGATTCCATCGGAAGTTTGGCGGAAATTGCCATAAGATCGGACCAAGTTTCTGTTCGAGTGCGAGAATGCCGGAGGCGAAAAAGTTCGCCAGGGGAGATTCGATCTCACGTAGCTTTTTTATATGGGTGATAAAGCGACCACCTTTCACCGCGAAAATGAAATTATCGGGTGTTGCTCTTCGCCAGCGACGATAGCTTTCGGGTCGCTGCAGCGAATAAAAAGAACCATTGATCTCGATCGAGTTTAGCGCACGCGAGGCGAACTCGAGTTCCCGCTTTTGCGCAAGTGCTTTCGGATAAAAAACCCCGCGCCAGCCTTTGTAGTTCCACCCCGAAATGCCGATCCGTAGGTCCGACGCTTTTCTCACACGAGATGCAGCGGCAATTCCGATGCGACTGGAATCGCATTTGCCAGGCAGAGACGATGGAATTCGTGTAAACCAGCCTTTTCCTTACCACCGAAGTCAAAGCAGAGATGCTCGCGATAATATTTTCGACAAAATGCGGCGGAAACATCGGTTTGTACGGCAATGAGAGCATCGATATTGTGAAGGTTCTCGTTTCGGATTTCGCGTAGCCGATTGGCAATCTCGAGCGGGGTACTTACCTCTGGCCGGATCAACCACAGGGCAAAAACAAAAGGCAGGCCTGTCATTTCATGCCACGCTTCCGCTAAATCCCAATATTCAAATTTTGCTCCCTGTTTGCTGCGAAACTGAATGGCCTGATCACCGATCAGCAGCTTTGCTCGACTCTCATCTCCGGGATGGGCTCCGGCACGCACAATCTGAGGCGCAATCTTTCTTTTTCGCAACAACAGCTCCAAAAGCACGAGCGAGGTTTGGGAGGCGGTGTCGCGCTCAATCACCGAGATCGCTTCCAACGGACCTTCGTGCGCGACCACGACACTATAAACTGGCCCGCGTGCGGCAATCGAGATGCCGTCAATGATTCGATAAATCGGCTGCCGCAAATACTCCAGGCTTGAGACGAGGGCGACATCCAAGTCTCCGCGCGCGAGTTTGTGGCAAAGTACAGACGGGTGATCGAAGTCGACACGTCCAGTCCACCCTCGGATGAGTGGACGGGCATTTAGATATCTGACACACCCGATGCGCAGCGGCAAACCTCGCTAGGCGCAGACGAGCTCGCGCTCAATATCATCCGCTTTTCCGCGTTCCCGCCTGATCGGGCGATAGTAACTGTCGCGCTGGACTGGAATGCGGCCCGCTTCCCGAATGACATGCTCGAGCATTGCGACGGTTTGTTCCTGAGGCGTTTTCGCTCCGGCCATGTGGAAAATCTTCTCCTCCATAATCGTGCCATGCAGGTCATCAACGCCATAGGCCAGCGATACCTGAGCGAGTGGCAATCCCATGCTGACCCAATAGGCGGTGAGATGATCGATATTATCGAGAAAAATGCGACAGACGGCGAGATTGCGCAGTTGTTCAACAGCGGTGGCCGGTTTGAGATGCGCGAGAATGGTCGTTTGCGGCTGGAATGCAAACGGAACGAACCCGGTGAATCCGCCCGTTTCATCCTGCAACTCGCGGAGCTGGCGCAGATGATCGACTCGCTGTTCGAGTGTCTCGATGTGCCCATAGAGCATCGTGCAAGTGCTGCGACCGCCCATTTGGTGCCAGATCCGATGAACGTCGAGCCACTCCTCTGCGCTCTCTTTGCCGCGACAAATTTCATCCCGTACCTGCGGATCAAAGATCTCGGCACCGCCGCCGGTGAAAGAGCAGAGCCCGGCGTCGCGCAAAATTTCTATGGTTTCACGGATCGGCCTTTTGAAAATCCGCTGCGCGAGATGGCGAATCTCGATCGCAGTGAAGGCCTTGATGTGCAATTCGGGATCGAGAGCGCGCAAACCGCGGAGTAGTTCCAGATACCAGTTTGCTTTCAAGGTCGGGTGCAATCCTCCGACCATATGAACCTCGGTAATGCCCAGGGAAAGGGCATCGCGCACCGTGCTAATGATATCTTCGATGGAGCGTTCAAAAGCGTGGGCATCGCGTTTCTTCGCAGCGAAGGCACAGAATTGGCAGGAGAGGACGCAAATATTCGAATAGTTGATGTAGCGATTGATGATGTAGCTGGCGAATTCCCCGTTCTTACGGCGACGCACTTCACTTGCCATTAGACCCAAGGCATTGAGATCGGTAGAATGGTAGAGTGCCAGCGCTTCGGATTCGCTAATGCGCTGTTGGGCTTCAATTTTTTCCGCGATCGGCCGAAGTGCGTCGGGGATTAAGCGGTAATTCATTCCCAGTTTGATACGGGTATCACGCATCCAAATGATGCATGTTCCCTGAAATTGATGCAACCAAAACGGTCAGAACTGTGCGAAACTTTTGATAATTTGACCGGTTTAAGGGATAACCGCGGGCGCGGCATTGGCGTCTGCTTACGCAATGTCGGAGCCAGCCAAGGAGATTGACGACGCGGAGCTCATGCTGCGCACGGGCAACGGCGATATCGCCGCCTTCGAGCAATTGGTCGAGCGGCATCAGGCCTTGGTCATTGGAACCGTCGCTCGCATGCTTGGCAACAATTCCGATATCGAGGATGTAGCGCAGCAGGTGTTCATTCGGGTTTGGAAGGGCGCAACGCGCTATACCCCGACCGCAAAGTTCACGACCTGGCTACTAACGATTACGCGAAATCTGGTCTTCAACGAGGCCCGCCGCCGGAAGCGACACCCTGGAATCACTCTGGATTCCCAAGAAGGGAACGAGTCGCTGTCATTACCCGATCAGGCTCGTAGCGCCCCGGACGCGGCGCTGCTCGAGCGAGAATTGGAGAATGCGATTGATCGCGCGATTCTTTCCTTGCCGGAGCGGCAACGCTTGGCGCTCGTCCTTCGGCGCTACGAAAGGAAGAGCTATGAGGAAATTGCAGACGTCCTCAATCTTTCAGTCCCGGCTGTGAAAAGCATCCTCTTTCGCGCACGTTCGGAATTGCGTGCAGCTTTGAACCGTTATCTTGATCGATAAAAAGAAAAAGGGCGAACGCCCCGAAGCGTCCGCCCCCTCTCAACCCCACATTAACTGAAATCTCTTAGTAGTCGCGATCTTTGGCCGAGCTCTTGAACTGGACGTCGCGCGTCGTGACTGCCGGTGGCGGCGGTGTGCCGGGCTTGGGATAATCAGCCGCTACTTGGCGATTACCGGTGGGAACCAGGCGAACAGCGCCCTTGGCATTATTGCGCCACCCATTGATGTCGGCGTACTCCTCTCCGACGTGGTGGAGCCCGCTTACTTGATCCTCGAGACCAGTACCATATTTCGACTGGATGATTGTCGGTGTCACGAAGACAAGCAAGTTGCGCTTAGTCCGCACATTCAGTCGCTCCTGAAACAAATATCCGAGCAGCGGGACGTCGCCAAGAACCGGCACTTTATTACGCGACTTAGCCACTTCATCCTGTAATAGACCACCGATTGCCAGAGTATCCCCACTGCGAATCAACACGTTCGATTCGAGAGAGCGCGTATCAATGACCGGGCTGGCCACGGTGGCCCCAGCAAACGTAAACTGTGCATCGCCAACTTTGTTGCTGATCTCCGGCTTGACGCTCAGTGTAACAAAGTCGTCTTTGTTTACACTCGGACGAACAATCAAAGTATTGCCGAATTTCTTGTCTTGGAATCCACCAAAGACAGCGGTCGCAGTTTGTTCGTTGAAATTCAATTGCGGCACCGGCTGATTTCGGCTGATTTCGATTTTCGCCTGCTGATTATCAGCGGTCACGATGCGTGGATTTGCGAGAAATTCCGCATCGGCATCTTCATTGAGCAGGCGCAAGGTGGCGGAGAACTGTGGTACGCTGAGGATGGCAAAGGTGCTTTGCGGAATGGTTGTTGCCAGACTCCCGAAGCTGCCTAGAAAGTTGCTGTTTGATTGATTGCCGAGCGCCAAACCGTTTGTCGGGATGTTTTGGCCCGGTTGTGCCTGGGTTCTATTCCATCCACCGTAAGTAACCGTTTGCGGATTGGTCGAGCTTCCCACAACACCGCCCCAGTTGATTCCGTAGCTCTGCTTCGGATTCGCAGTGACTTCGACCAACCGCGCTTCGATCATAACCTGTTTGGTCGGTTTATCGATCGTGACCAGGAGTTTACGGATGTTGTCCATGTTGCTGCGAGTCTCGCGGAAAAAGATTGTGTTTGTCCGATCGTCGACCTGCGGAGGATCTTTGCTGGCAAGTTGCGAGGCGAGCAGCGGCGCGACGTCTTTCGCTCGCGAATAGCTGAACTGGTAACTGTCGCTTTCAGTCGGTTCTTTGGCGCGCTCCGCTTCCGTCTTGACGTAATAGACGTTATCGATCTTATCCATGAAGAGCCCTTTCGCCTTCACGATGATGGCGATGGCTTGCAGTGCGGTCACATCTTCCAACCGCATCGTGACGGTGGAATCTTTTGGCAACTGATCGCTCACAACCATGTTGATCTTTGCCTGGCGGGCCAAGAGTCGCAGCACTTGGCCTACGTCATCACCCTGAAACTCACGCACGCCCACTCCACCGTTTTCGATTGTGCTGTCGGCCGGGCCGGGCGGAATCGCGGTAGTGGTGGTCGTGCTGTTGGTAGTGTTTGCCGTGCCGGTCGTCGCCGGAGCAATCTTGTTCGCACCTGGGGTGGAGCTCGCGCTGGAGGCCTGCACGACGGCAATCGGATTTCCCGGCTCCGGCTTCGTCCCGTTGCTGTTAACCGCAGGAAGAGAAATGGCGGGCAGCGCAGGATTGGTGGGAGGCGTTTTTAGGTCCCCGTCCGACATGGTGTTCACTCCGGCACCTGGTGCGGGCGAACTGCTCGTTTGAGCGAACGATACAAGGGCGGCTGCAAAAAATGCAATGCTCCCGCAGACCAGTTTTTGAATGAAAGTGCCCATAGCGATGCGTTTTGAAATCGTGCGAAACTGTCTAAAGCAGGAAGCAGACCAGTCCAAACTGCTGTTTGGCCCCTGATTATGCCATGGGGCAGTGGTATTACCTTGCTCAGCTCAGCCTGCCGCTCGCGCGGCGGCTATGAAATCGCGGACCTTGTGAATATCTTTGCATCCCACCCCTGCTTCCACGCCGCTGGTGACATCAACGCCGAACGGGTGCGTTTGCTCAATCGCCTCGGCGACGTTAGCTGGGGTTAGCCCACCTGCGAGAATCACCTTCTGACTGACATTCGCCGCAATGAACTCGTGCGCCCATTGCCATGGAAAAGTCATGCCCGTGCCCCCAAAGGAATCGTTTGTTGCCGTATCCAGCACAATGCGCTCGGCGTAGAAGGTATCCATGGCTAAGTGCGGTCGCGAGGCCGGTATTGCCTTCCAAAATCGCACCGACATTTCGCCCAATTTTCTGCAAAAGATTGTCGTCTCTTTTCCGTGCAATTGCAGCACATCCATCTGTTCCGCGATGCTACATGCTTGAGATAGTCCTGGATTGACCAGCACCGCGACGCGATCCACCTCATCGGGTAAATCGCGAATCCAGCCAATCGCTCCGAAGGGGTCAATATAGCGCCGACTGCCCGGCCAGAAGTTAAATCCCAAGGCGTCAGCGCCAGCCATAATGGCTGCTTCCGCGTCAAAGCGGTTCGTAATTCCGCAGATTTTTACGAATATGCGGTTCGGCATTTTCCCACGCACTCTGCCTAGGCCATTATCCTACCGAACAGTGATTTTCTGAAACGCTTCGCGGGTTCGCAGTTGGCTCACGACGAACAATCGCTCCTGCAAACTGACGTGCAACGGCCACAGCTTACCGCGGCTCCGTCGGTTCGATCACTCGACCTCTCACCCGTTTAATTTGAGTGTGATGCGTGAGAACATGAACACGTCCATCACTGCCGCGGAAGAATGCGCTCAATACCCAGCTCACCAGCCCGATCACAATCGCACCCCAAAATGCGCTCCCAAAACTATCAACATGGAAGCCATGTACGAGACTCGGAACGAGCAGCAACATGAGCCCATTCACGATGAGGATAAAAAATCCCAGCGTCAGAAGAATGAGCGGCGCACTCAAGATCAGGAGCACGGGCCGGACAAACGCGTTTAAAATCCCCAGGAGCAGGGCCGCGCCGATGAGGGAACCTGTCGAATCATATCGAATTCCACGAATCAACGCTGCCGCCACCATCACCGCGATCGTCGTCGCGATCCAGCGAAACACGAAATGACGCATGCGTAAGGCTAACGGATTGCCCGGCCCCCGCCAACTGCTTTAAGAAACGGCTTGCGAATTGAGTTTGCTCCGGCTAATGCGATACCTGTCTACCGTGCCTAGAAAATCGAAAAATTCAGAGCAAACGCCCGCGCCGGCCGAGACGCCGACACTGGCGCAGAATAATGGACGAAGCGGCTTGCCCGAGAAAAAGCCTGCCGCCAGAAGAACAGCGGGCGCCGTTCGCAAGCCGACCGGACAAAAACGAAAACAGAAAACGGAAGTCACTGATGAAGCGATTCGCGTTCGTGCCTATTTTATCTCTCAAGAAAGAATGCGCCTGGCTATTCCGGGAGACCCGAAATCGGATTGGATCGAGGCGCGCCGGCAATTGCTGGCAGAAATAGGCGAAAGCTGATCGTCAGGCTGCGGTTTCGATCTCCGGAGCGACTTCGCGCACTTTTTCCATCAGTCGATTCATTGCAAACGGCTTTGCGACAAAGCCGCGCACGCCCACATCCCGCATCAATTCCTGCGCCCGTTCTTCCTCCCCCTTACCAGAAATCAAAATCAGGGGAGGCACCGGCAGTGGTGGATTCACATGATTGTAAACCTTGCCGATGAGTGCAAACAACATCGCGCCATCAATCATCGGCATGGAGAAATCGAAGATGAAAACGCGATATCGTTTTTTCAAAGCCAGCTCGAAAGCGTATTCCGGATTGGAGGTGGCATCGACCTCGCAGCCAAATCGAGTCATAAGCGCCTCGCGCATTAATCGCCCGAGCATGTTGTCATCATCTGCGATCAAGATTCGTTTGATGCCGCTTTCAGACACGGCTGACGCTTGCGCCAAACAGCTCACCGTTTCAAGCTTTCGTTCTTCTTCATGACAAGCGCCGAAAGCCAGCTCGCCGCGGCCTTGCGCCAGCGGCGCGAAATTATCGCAGATGAAGAAAGTCGCCTTCAGCCAGACGAACACCTCAAACGCTTGCGCGAAATCTCTGATCGCATCGAGCAATTGACCGAAGCGCTGCCGCGACCGATCGCGCCGCGGCTTGCCCATTTTCTCGAGCGCCGCAGCTACGACAAAGCTCTCGAGTTTTTGGAAGCTAGCGGTAGGGGCGATTGACCTCAATCGCCCACGGCGGTTCAGTGCGCCGCCCTGTCAGTTAGCGCGAATAAAGCTCGACGATCAACTGCTCGTTCACCATCGGCTGAATCTCTTCGCGAGAGGGAATACGCGCGATTTTGCCTTTGAGCGCATCCCGATCAACCGTCAGCCAATCTGGAACTGGCGCAATCTGCGTGAGCTCGAGATTTCGTAACGCTAATTGACGCGATTTTGGCCTGTCCTTTACCGAAACCTCGTCGCCCGCTTTCACGTTGTAGGAGGAAATGTTGACCGATCGGCCGTTGACCAGCACGTGCCCGTGCGAAACCAGCTGGCGCGCCGCGCTCCGCGTGTTCGCCATACCGAGACGAAAAACCACATTATCAAGGCGCGTCTCGAGCAATTGCAAAAGAGTCTCGCCCGTTACCCCGCGTTTCCGAAGGGCATTCTGGAAAATGCGACGAAACTGCCGTTCCAGCAGCCCATATTGATAGCGGAGCTTCTGCTTCTCACCCAATGCGATCGCATAATCTGATTGCTTGCGGCGCGAACCTTTTGGCCCGTGCATGCCGGGCGGATAATTCTTTCGCTCGAGTGACTTGGATGGCCCAAACAACGGCACACCGTAGCGACGGCTGACTTTGGTTTTTGGTCCGGTGTATCTACCCATAAAGCCTCAAACGCGGCGTTGTTTGGGAGGGCGGCAGCCGTTATGTGGCACCGGCGTGACGTCCCGAATGACCGTTAGTTCCAAACCGATTGCCTGGAGAGCGCGCACGGCTGATTCGCGACCGGCGCCCGGACCTCTTACGAGAACTTCGACTTCCTTTAGCCCGTGTCCCATGGCTTGACGGGACGCGTCTTGGGCCACCATTTGCGCCGCATAAGCCGTGCTCTTGCGGGAGCCTTTGAATCCCACCTTGCCCGCGCTCGACCACCCAATCACGTTTCCTTTCAGATCGGTAATGGTAACAATCGTGTTGTTAAACGTGGCCAAAATGTGTGCAACGCCGTTATGAATGTTTTTGCTCCCTTTGGCTTTGACGATCTTGGGCAACTCGATGTTGTCACCGGTGAGTGAAAGATTTTCGGGTAAAACTGGCGCGGGCGTTTCCTCCTTCTTCGTTTTTGGCGCAGTTTTTTTGACCGGTTTGGTTTCGGTCGGCGCGGCAGCCTCGGTTGTGATGGCTTCGGAAGCAGCAGCGGCCACATTCTTTGCTGCAGATTTAGCAGCTCTCAGTTTCTTATCAGGGGCGTCCGCCTTTTTCTTCGATTCAGCCATGATCAAACTTTTCCGGCTTTCGCTTCTTTGCTGCGAATTACGCCAACCGTTTTGCGCGGACCCTTGCGGGTGCGCGCGTTAGTACTTGTGCGTTGGCCTCGCACCGGCAATCCGCGGCGATGTCGAATTCCTCGGTAGCAATTAATCGCCTGAAGTCGTTTTAAGTTTCCTTGCACTTCACGGCGCAAGTCACCTTCGATTGGAATCTTATTATTCGTGATCGTCTGGATAATTTCATTCAACTGTTGGGGTGTGAGGTTCTTGGCGCGCGTGTTCGGATCAATATTAGTTCGATCCAAAATCCGCTTCGCCATCGTCGGCCCAATTCCGTAGATATAGGTGAGCGACGCCTCAATGCGTTTCTCTGATGGAATTTCCACTCCTAGTAATCGTGGCATAAATTTACCCCTGGCGCTGTTTGTGGCGCGGATTCTTGCAGATCACGCGCACCACATTCTTGCGTTTCACGATCTTGCAAGCTTCACAAAGTCTTTTTACTGATGGTCGAACTTTCATCTTCCACGAGGCGAAAAACGCGGAGAACAAATCCGCGCTACTTTTGGCGGAAAGTGATCCGCCCCTTCGATAAATCGTAGGCCGAAATCTCTAGCATAACTTTGTCCCCTGGCAAGATGCGAATGAAGTGAAGCCGCATTTTGCCGGAAATATGGGCCAGAACACGATGGCCGTTAGGCAGCTCGACTCGAAACATGGTGTTCGGGAGCAGCTCAACAACCGTGCCTTCTACTTCAATTGCGTCTTTCCGCGCCATGTCAGAATTTCGGGCTCCGCTTTCGTAATCAAAACCGTGTGTTCGAAATGAGCCGAGGGCATTCCGTCAGCCGTGCACGCCGTCCAGCCATCATCTAACAATCTGACGGCGGCCGTTCCCAAATTAATCATGGGCTCGATCGCCAGCGTCATTCCAGCTTTGAGCCGCGGACCATTATTGCGCTTTCCGTAATTCGGTACCTGCGGTTCCTCATGCAGTTTGCGTCCGACCCCGTGGCCAACAAACTCGCGCACCACGTTCAAATTGTGGCGTGTCGCTTCTTCTTCGATTTCCGCGCCGATATCGCCCAAATGTTTCCCTTCGTAGGCAACCGAGATGGCGCGCTCCAGTGCTTTCTCCGTAACTCGCAGCAATCGTTCCACCCGATCGTCAACCACGCCCACCGGCACGGTCGTGGCCGTGTCTCCAACCCAGCCATCTCGAATCACTCCGATATCGAGCTTCACGATGTCGCCGTATTGAATACGCCGTTGGCTGGCAATCCCATGAATGACTTCATCATTTAACGAGATGCAAATGTTGCCCGGGTAAACCCGGTGGCCCAGCCGGTAGCCGAGAAAGGCACTCTTCACTCCCGCTTCCGCCATCATTTCCGCAGCCGCTTCATCCACTTCCTTGGTTGTGATTCCGGGTCGAATCAGCTCGATCACGCGCTCGAGGATATCGCTGGCGACGCGGCAGGACTGGCGCATTTTCTCTGCCTCCTTCGCGTTCTTGATCGGAATCATTTCGATTCGATCAGCCGAGAGATGTCTTTGAAGACCGTCTCGCGGTCACGATTTCCATCAATCCGATGAAGCGCGCCCGATTTGTCATAAAACTTCGCCAATGGTTCGGTCTTGGCGTGATATTCTTTCAAGCGAGTCTGCAACACGCTTGCATCGTCATCGTTTCGACGCACTAACGGCCCTTCACAGTAGGGACAAACGGGGCGCTCCGAAAAGTTACCCGAAGTCACGCTCGTGACAAATCCGCAGGAACGGCATTGCAATCGGCCGGCAATACGATCGGCGACCGTCTGTTCAGAAACGTCGAGCCAGATCGCAAGATCCAACGGAGTGCGATGCCTTGCCAGGATTTCGTTTAAGCTCTCCGCCTGCGGCGCCGTTCGGGGAAAACCATCGAAAACAAATCCATGCGCCCCATGCAGGCGCAGCCAATCCTCGATCAGTTTCACAATTGTTGCGTCCGGTACGAGCCCGCCATGTTGCGTGATTTCAGCCGTTTCCAGGCCCAGCGGTGTTCCCAAATCTTTTTCCCGGCGCAAAATCGCGCCCGGCGATGTCACCGGGATTCCAAAATGCCGCGTAATCATTTCAGCCTGGGTTCCCTTTCCAGAACCAGGCGCGCCGAGCAGAACGAGACGTTTTTTCACTCAGCGGCCGTAAAGAAAAATCGCCACCCCGCCAATGACGAGGACCGCAATGGCGACATAAAGCCACATCAGCGTGCCTTGCGCGACCGCTTCACCGCGACTATAGGCCCCCCTGGTATCGAATGAGCGTCCACGAATCCGCCCTTTGCGCAAGAAGCCGTCGTAATGGCGTTGAATGAGATGCGTCTCCACCTGACGCATGGTATCAAGCATCACCCCGACGATAATGAGCAAGCTCGTTCCGCCGAAAAATTGGGCCGTGATTTGCGGCACATGCAGTCCTTGGCTGAGCAAACTCGGCAGGACCGCGATTAGCGTGAGGAAAATCGCGCCGGCAAAGGTCAGGCGTGTCATGGTGAAATCAAGAAAGTCCGAAGTTGGTTTTCCTGGCCGTACGCCTGGGATGTAGCCGCCATGTTTCTTTAGATCGTCCGCAATCTGAGACGGCTGGAACTGTGTCGCGACCCAGAAATAACTGAAGAAGAAAATCATTGCCGCCAGCAGCACGTAATGCGGCCAGCCCGTCGACATCAGGTCAGTGATTTGTCTCGCGATACGACTATTTTTGAAGGCGAAGCCAACAATCGTTGTCGGAAACAACAAAAGCGCCCAGGCGAAAATAATCGGCATGACGCCAGCATAATTCACCTTCAGCGGCATGAAGGTCGACTGACCGCCGTACATCTTGCGGCCAATTACGCGCTTGGCGTATTGCACAGAAATTTTGCGCACACCTTGGGTGATGGTGATGACGGCGGCGATTACCAAAAACAAAAATGCCACCATCAAAACAAGAATGGCGGGATTGACTTGGCTCGCGCCAGTCTCGCCGGATGGGACGAACGTCTTCCACGCTTGAGCCAGCGCCGCGGGTAAGCGCGCCACGATGCCAACCGTGATAATCAGCGAAATGCCATTACCAATCCCACGCTCCGTGATTTGGTCGCCCAGCCACATCAAGAAAAGAGTACCGGTCGTGAGCGAAATCACAGTGACGACCCGAAACATGATCCCTTGATCCTCGACCAGTGGAATTCCCAGCTTGCGAATGGTGTCGGTGATCCCGGGTAACATCGTGTGATACGACTCCGGATGCTGAAATGAGATTGCCAGCAAATAACCTTGGAAAATACAGAGCAACACGGTGGCGTAACGCGTGTATTGCATGATTTTTTGGCGGCCCCCGTCTTCACGCGCGAGACGCCCCAGCTGCGGAATGACCGTTGTCAGCAATTGCAGCATGATCGACGCGCTGATGTAGGGCATGATCCCGAGCGAGAAAATCGCGCAGTTCTCCAGCGCACCGCCGCTGAAAAGGTTGAACAGCGCCGCGACGCTTCCGCCAGAGCGCTCTGTCAGCGAACTACGAAACCAATCCTGCAGCACCGCCTGGTTGACGCCCGGAGTTGTAATGGCCGCACCGAGCCGAACGATGACGATGATCGCCAACGTGAAAAGAATCCGACGCCGCAGCTCCGGAATTTTGACTGTGTTCAGGAATGCGGAAATCATTTCCTAAACTCGCCCTCTACTTCTTGACGGATTTCTTCCGCGGCTTAGGCGAAGCTTTTCGGGTCATTTTCCCAGAAATCGACTTTGACTTCCGGTTCGCCGACGGCTCTTTTGCATGTTCTTTCTCGCCATCAGCCGTTAGCAGCCGTGGTTTTGGCTTGGAAATGCTGCCACCCCCCTTCTCAATCTTCTCCCGGGCTGAGACGCTTACCTTTTCCACTTCAATGGTGAGACCGTGCTTGAGCTCGCCGTCACCGAGAATTTTGATACCGTACGGATGCCCCCTCACGAGTTTGGCATCGCGCAAGGATTTCTCATTCACCACGCTGCCGCTCTTGAACTGATTAAGATCGGACACGTTGACGATTGCGTACTGCTTGTGAAAGGCGGCATTGTTAAACCCTCGCTTTGGTAACCGCCGAATCAGGGGCATCTGTCCGCCTTCAAATCCGAGACGAATACTTCCGCCGGAACGTGCTTTCTGTCCCTTGTGACCTTTGCCGCTGGTTTTTCCATGGCCGGAGCTTTCACCAATACCGAGGCGTTTCACTCGATGTCTCGCTCCCGGCCGGGGCTGTAAATTATGAAGTCGCAACATCGTTCACTTCTCCATCAGGTCGCGTTTTCACCTGGGGGCGAATGCCGCGCACCTTGAAGATTTCATCGCGTCGCCGCAAGTTCCGCAGCGCCTCGATCGTAGCTTTGACCACATTGGCGTGGTTGCTCGAACCAAGCGATTTCGCCAGCACGTCGCGAATGCCCGCGGCCTCGACCACCGCCCGCACTCCTCCGCCGGCGATCACTCCGGTCCCGGGAGAAGCAGGCCGCAATAGGACGCGACCGCCGCCATATTCACCGATCGTTTCGTGCGGAATCGTGTTCTCGTGCAACGAAACCTTTTCCATCGATTTGCGCGCCGCTTCCGAAGCTTTGCGGATCGCTTCGGCGACTTCATTCGCTTTGCCAAATCCGACGCCGACTTTGCCATCGTGATCGCCCGCTACAATCAACGCGCTAAAGCTAAAGCGGCGCCCGCCTTTCACTACCTTGGCGCAACGATTGATAAAAACGACCTTCTCAGTCGTATCGCCCTTTGCTGCCGGTGTCTTGTCCGTGCTGCGATCAGGCCGTCTGGGATTCGGAGGTGCCATCTCTAAAACTTCAATCCGCTTTCCCGCGCGGCATCAGCCAGCGCTTTCACTTTGCCATGGAAAATGAATCCGCCGCGATCGAACACAACTGTATCGACTTTCTTCGCCAGCAACTTCTCGGCGATCGCTTTGCCGACGCGCTCAGCTGTCTCACGATTCGCTGCAATTTTTTTTCCGGTCAGACTCTTTTGTCGGGTAGAAGCCGCAGCCAGAGTCCTGCCTGTGTCATCGTCAACGACCTGTGCATAAACGTGTCGGCCGGAGAAATGCACGGCTAAGCGCGGACGCTCTGCTGTCCCACTTACTTTTTTCCGGATACGTTGGTGTATACGCTGGCGCGTCGTTCTACGGTTAATCGCCATACTACTGAACGGTCTTCCCTTCCTTACGGCGAATCTGCTCGCCCGCATAACGCACACCCTTGCCTTTGTAAGGTTCGGGCGGGTAGTAACGCCGGATATCCGCCGCCACCTGCCCAACCAGCTTTTTGTCGATCCCTTGAATTGTGATCTTGGTGCTTTCTGCCACCGTGATTTTGATCTCTTTCGGAATCGGGAAAAGCACCGGATGCGAAAATCCGAGTGAAAGATTTAGGATCTGGCCTTGGACGGCCGCCTTAAACCCGACTCCTTCGATCTCCAGATTCTTCGTGAACCCCTCGCTCACACCCTGCACCATGTTGTTTACCAATGCGCGAGAAAGCCCATGTAGCGCCTTGATACTGCGGGTTTCCGCGGCGCGCGCGAGTGAGACGTGATCGTTCTCGACCTTGGCCGAAATATTCGGCGGCAGTTTCCAACTTAATTTTCCTTTCGGACCTTCGACTGCAATAGCGCCGTCACTGCCGACGTTAACTTTCACCTTTGCGGGCAATGCGATTGTCTTATTTCCGATTCGCGACATACAATTTACCAAACGTAGGCAAGCAGCTCGCCGCCGACATTCTGCCTTTTTGCTTCCCGCCCCGATAGCACTCCACGCGAGGTCGAGAGAATGGCGACGCCCATTCCGCCAAGCACGCGTGGAATCTCCTGGGCCCCGACATATCGGCGTAGGCCGGGCCGGCTCACTCGCCTCAGTCCAGTGATTGCGCTTGAGCGATTGACCAATTTGTTTGTGATCTTGATCCGCGGATGGGCCGCGCTCGTATCGACGGTGTAATCGCTGATGTAACCTTCGTCTTTTAAAATGCGGGCCACCTCCGCTTTGATTTTCGAATAAGGCACAAACATCTCCGGCTTCTGCGCATGCGCACCATTGCGCACACGCGCCAGCAAATCAGCAATCGGATCAGTTACGGTACTCATTTCAATCACGCAGCTTGCGCGGCCGGTTTCTTGGCCCGGTCGCTGAACGGCATTCCCATTTCGCCGAGAAGCGATTTGGCTTCTTCGTTCGTGCGAGCAGTGGTCACGATTGTAACATCAAATCCAATGTTGCGCTTGATTTTATCGAGTTCGACCTCGGGGAAAATTGACTGATCGGAAACGCCCAGGGTGTAGTTGCCATGGCCGTCGAAACCGCGCGGCGATACTCCGCGAAAATCGCGAATGCGCGGCAGTGCTGCTTTGACCAGGCGCTCG
Source organism: Verrucomicrobiota bacterium (assembly GCA_003217965.1). GTDB lineage: Bacteria > Verrucomicrobiota > Verrucomicrobiia > Chthoniobacterales > UBA10450 > AV69. The sequence continues at coordinate 15,215 of QHNB01000172.1, forward strand.
AGGAACTCATACATTCGTTCGCCCCGCAACGTCACTTTTGCGCCGATGGCCTGGTCTTTGCGCAGTTTGAAATTCGAAATGCTTTTCTTCGCGCGGGTCTCGGCTGCTCGCTGGCCAGTGATTAAAGCCAATTCAGTCTTGGCGTCTTCGAGCGCCTGCTTCACGTCCTGCTGAGAACCCACCGAAGTATTGATTACGACCTTCTCGACTTTCGGCACTTGATGCACATTTTTGTAGCCATGCTGCTTTTGCAGCGCCGAGATGACGCGCTCTTTGTAGTCTTTGTAAAATTCGTTTTCCATCTTCTAGGTTGCTTTGGCTTTCGCCGCTGTTTTCTTCTTCGAAGTCTTTGCTTTCTTTTCCGTCCGCTCCATCAGGCGTACGTTCGAAATGTGGATCGGCCCTTCCCGTTCGGCGATTTTACCCTGCGGATTGTCCTGTGATTTGCGCAGGTGTCGCTTAATGATCCGAACACCCTCGATCAGGACCCGCTGCCTCCTTGGCAAGACTTGCAGGATTTTGCCGCTGGACCCTTTGTAATTCCCGGCGATGACCTCAACATTGTCGCCCTTCTTCACATGAAACTTGATGCGGTTCATAGAACCTCCGGAGCAAGCGATACGATCTTCATGAAATTTTTCTCGCGCAGCTCTCGGGCGACCGGCCCAAAAATTCGGGTGCCCCGCGGATTCAAATCTTTGTCGATAATGACAATGGCATTGTTATCGAAACGCAGGATCGAACCGTCATCGCGCTTGACCGGCTGCTTGGTCCGGACAAGGACTGCACGGACCACTTCCCCCTTCTTCACCGTACCGGTCGCACTGGCCTCTTTCACGTTGGCGGTAATCACATCGCCGATGCGCGCATAGAGCGTAGCCTTCCCGATTACGCCGATCATGGTTGCCATGCGGGCACCGGTGTTATCGGCGATATCGAGTCTGGAACGAATCTGCACCATAAATTACTTCGCCATCACCTCGACCAAGCGCCAGCGCTTCACTTTACTCAGCGGCCGCGTCTCCATGATGCGAACGGTGTCCCCATTCTTGGCTTTATTCTCCTCATCGTGCGCATAAAACTTCTTCTCTTGCTTCACGATCTTGCCGAACTTCCGATGCGGTCGACGGTAGAGTGTCAGTCGCTTCGGCCATAACCTATTTTTTTCCGTTCTTCTGATTTTTCCGCGAGGAAAGGACCGTCTCGATCCGAGCCACGTCCCGGCGCAGCAGACGCAAGCGGCTAGGTTGTTCAAGCTGGCCACTTTGCTGCTGCAAGCGCAAATGCAAACTCTCCTGCCGCAGATCACGCTTCTTGGTCAAAAGCTCGTCCGTGCTCATCTCAATAATCTCTTTAGTCTTCATTTGTCGTTAGGCAGCCCGTGATGCCACCGCTTTGTCATGTCGAGCCCACTCGAGACATCTCTTACTGTTTTCTGCCCCAGAGTGCCCTGGAATAACAGTGAGAGATTCTTCGACTGCCTTCCGCTGTCGCTTCCCTCCGCTCAGAATGACAAAAGGATTCATGTTGGTTAGGCGGCGACGTGATGCCGCGTGAGAAATTTTGTTCGAACCGGCAATTTGTCCGCCGCCAATCGTAGCGATTCGCGGGCGACTGATTCCGGCACACCGTCCAACTCAAACAGAATGTTGCCTGGCCGCACCGTAGCGACCCAAAACTCCGGCTGGCCCTTGCCTTTCCCCATCCGCGTTTCCGGCGGTCGCGCCGTCACCGATTTATCCGGGAAAATGCGAATCCATAACTTGCCTTTGCGCTTCATGCTACGGGTCAAGGCCACCCGGGCAGCTTCAATCTGGGTATTCGTAATCCAGGCACGCTCGAGTGTTTGCAGGCCGAATTCGCCAAAATCAATCCGCAGATTGCGCGAAGCCGTTCCCTTGCGACTTCCCCGCTGGGACTTGCGGTACTTCACTCTTTTCGGCATCAACGGCATGGCAATCTCTCCTTAAAGTCTAGGCTTCCACGGGCTCGGGAGGAGGTGGTGGCGCAACGGGCGCACTTTGCTCGGGCGGCGCTTCTTCCTTCTTACAAATCCAACATTTGACCCCGATTTTGCCGTAAACTGTGTTCGCTTCGGCAAAGCCATAGTCGATTCCCGTGCGCAAAGTGTGCAGAGGCACTTTGCCTTCCCGATACCATTCCGAGCGCGAAATTTCCGCGCCGTTCAGTCGACCAGAACTGCGCAATCGAATCCCAAGTGCACCGAAATCCATCGCCGTCTGGACCGCTTTCTTCATCGCCCGGCGATAAGCGATGCGGCGCTCGATTTGCAGGGCCACGTTCTCCGCCACGAGCTGGGCGTCGAGTTCCGGGGTTTTGATTTCCTGAATATCGATCTTGATCTGCTTGCCCTGCGCCATCTTTGAGATTTCCTCCGTCATTTTCTCGATCTCTGCGCCTTTGCGTCCGATGACGATGCCGGGGCGGGCGGTGAAAATTGTGACCCGAATAGAATTCCAGGCCCGCTCGATCACGATCTTCGAGACGGCGGCAAACTGGAGCTTTTTCTTCACGTAATCGCGAATCTCGAGGTCGCTGTGCAGAAATTCCGGCATCTCCTGTGGAGACGCATACCACCGTGACCGCCAGTCGCGATTCACGCTCAATCGAAATCCAATTGGATTAACTTTCTGTCCCATTATTTTTTTGCCTTCTTGCTTGGCTTTTCCGCTTTTTCCTGAGCTGCGCCAGTTTCTGCTTTCGGCTCACTCGATTTCTTTTTTGCCGTTTTTCGGGCAGCTTTTCGCTGCTCGCGCGTTTCGATTTTAATCTCGTCCGTTAAAATAATCCGAATATGGCTTGTTCGCTTCAGGATCCGGCTTCCGCTTCCGCGGGCACGCGCCATCATCCGCTTCATGGTCGGGCCTTCGCCAACGACCGCTTCTTTTACGACCAGTCCATCGACTTTGAGATTGGCGTTGTTCTCGGCGTTCGCCACCGCGCTCTTCAATGTCTTGTTTACCAGGGTAGCGGCTTTCTTAGGGCTAAACGCGACAAGATCGAGCGCTGCCGAAACCGGCAGACCCTGAATCTCACGCGTGACTTCCCGTACCTTGAACGGTGAAATCTTCGCATACCGATATATCGATCGAACTTCCATTTATTTTAAACTGACGTCGCGTCGAGCATCGACCTCGAGCCGATCCCCAACTCTAATTTTTTCCTTTCCAGATTCCTGGATGACGGCGCCACAAATTCGTTGCCGCACATCCACCACCCGCACGGTCGCGATTAGTTGATCGCCCCGTTTCACTCGTAGCGGCATCCCAATTTT
>QHNB01000294.1 GCA_003217965.1 Verrucomicrobiota bacterium
CACAATAACGTAATCACCCGGCTGGAGTGCTTCGAAGATCGCAGTGGTAGCAGCCGAACCGCTGGCAAAGGCTGCCGCCGTTGTTCCACCTTCAAAGGCAACGAGTGCGGACTCCAGCGCTTCACGGTTGGGATTACTTCGACGCGTGTAACTGAAGCCACGCGAATAGCTCCCATCGGTATCGCGTTCAAATGTGGTCGAAAGATGGATCGGCGCCGACACTGCGCCGGTACTCGGGTCGACCGAATGTCCGGCATGGACAGCAAGTGTCTCTAGCCGTGCTTTGCGCCAATCGTTCACGCCGCGGGACTTTAGGCGGCAGCCGCTTTTCTGCCAACCTTTCATGTTCCGCGCCGGCTAATTCGTGCAATTTTCGCGTGGTGGATTCGATTTGACGCCACGCAGCACCAAGCGCAAATACCAGTCTCTGGCGCGGCGTCCTGTCACGCCTCGCTTCAATTTATGAGTTCGGCCGTGAGTATTTATGAAGATGACGACGTGTTCGCAATGGCGCGCGAGCAATTCCGCGTCATCGCCGACTATCTGCAGATTGATGTCAACAATCGCGATCGGCTGATGTACCCGAAGCGGGCGATCGCGGTCACGTTGCCGGTGCATATGGATGACGGCAGCACAAAAACGTTTCAGGGCTATCGCGTGCAGCATCATCTGACGCTAGGCCCGACCAAAGGCGGTACCCGATTTGCCCCCTCTCTTTCCATGGGTGAGACCGCTGCCCTGGCTATGTGGATGAGCTGGAAATGCGCGCTAAACGGGTTGCCTTATGGCGGTGCGAAGGGAGGTATCGCCTGCGATCCAACGAAACTCTCGCGGAATGAACTGGAGGCCGTCTCCCGTCGCTACATGCAAGAGATGATCCCGTTTGTCGGACCGCACACCGACATTATGGGACCCGACATGGGTACAAACGAGCAGGTGATGGCCTGGTTCATGGATACGTATTCCGTTTATCAAGGCTACGCCGTTAGCGAAATCGTGACTGGAAAACCGGTCTCAATCGGTGGCACCGAAGGCCGTCGCGAAGCAACCGGCCGGGGCGTGGTTTACTTGGTGGAACGAGCAATGGACATGCTCAAAATGGATCCGGAAAAATGCACCGTGATTGTCCAGGGTTTCGGCAACGTCGGCTCCGTCGCCGCGTTATCCCTGGCGCTGAAGACCGGCCTCAAGGTTGTCGGTCTCAGTGACGCCACGGTCGCTCTCTACAATCCCAAAGGTATCGACGTGAAAGCGGCCGAGCAGCACGTGCTGAAGAAGGGTAATTTGCGCGCATTCGATCAAGGCGACCGGATCGACCCGAACGAAATGCTCTTGCAGAAATGCGACGTTCTCGTTCCGGCCGCAGTCGATCGCGTCATCACCGAACGAAACGCGGGAAAATTGCAGTGCCGCATTCTGGCCGAAGCCGCAAACGGCCCGACCTCTCCCGAAGCAGACAGAATCCTTGATCAAAGATGGGATGAGATTTTCGTGATTCCCGATATTTTGTGTAACGCTGGCGGTGTCATCGTTTCCTACTTCGAGTGGGTGCAAGGTCTGCAATCATTCATGTGGAGCGAGACGGAAGTGACCGACAAACTTTTCCGCATCATGGAACATTCTTTCACTCAGGTCATTCGCCGGGCAAAAGTGCACAAGATTTCACATCGCATGGCAGCGCTGGCGATCGGGGTCGAACGCGTAATGAAGGCCAAGGCAACGCGCGGGCTGTTTCCATGAGCACCGCGACCGATATCGGCGCCACGCTCTCTCTTCGCGCTTTGGTCGCTCGCTCCATCGATTACGCCGGGCTATTTCCGCCCACGACCCTATCGCTCGAAACGGCCTTGAAGAATCACGCGACGTACTTGCGTAGCAGCGATGCCTGGATGCTTTCCACTTTTGTATTGCCAGTCGAAAAATTTGCCGATGCCGCATGGTTTATTTCAGAGTTTGATCGGAATCGCCCGCTGCGGATCTCCGCCCTCGGGCCGAAGACAACCAATGCAATTGATTTTTTTGAGGAGTTAAAGACAGCGGTCAAAGGCATCCGCGAATTTTCGGGCGAGTACGAGAATGTAGCGTTAGTCAATCAGCTCGAGATGCCACTACCGCCAGACGTCGGCATGGAGACTCTGAGCAAAATGCGCGAACTCCTCGGCGAAGTGCGTGTGCGCGCGTTTTGGGAAGCATCCGCCCAGAACGCAGAGCGAACCATTTCTTTGTTAGCAGAGCACAATTCCCAAACGAACGGGCAGCCGTTTAATTTCAAACTGCGCACGGGCGGCGTCACTCCCGATGCATTCCCGAGCTCCGTCCAGATCGCAAAGGCGCTGGTCGCGGCAGCAAAGTATAGCGTAGCGATGAAGTTCACGGCCGGTCTTCATCATCCGATTCG
>QHNB01000286.1 GCA_003217965.1 Verrucomicrobiota bacterium
GCTCTGGATAATCGACCGCTCAATTTCGATGAGTTCATGAAGCTGACGAACCAGATCGTTTACGTCAGTGCCACCCCGGCCGAGTTCGAAATTCAAAACAGCGTCGTTGGTAACGAAGCTTATGTGCCGCATAAGCGGGCGCGGATTGGTGAAGATGAGTTAGTTCCATTTGTCTTGCCCGGAGAATCTGTAGCGGCGGTCTCCGACCGCTGGACAAATGGGCTCGGCGCTGAGAGAGCGCCGCGACACCTGAGCCGGACGGACGAGCCGCCAGAAAAGTTCGATGTGCACGCGCCCGGCAAAGCCCTCGTAGTCGAACAAATCATCCGGCCGACTGGATTGCTCGATCCGAAAATCACGATCCGGCCGCTGAAGTCCCAAATCGACGAAACGATTGAGCTTTGCCGTCAGCGCGTCGAGCGACAGGAACGCATTCTCGTCACCACCTTGACGAAGCGAACGGCAGAAGATCTGGCCGATTACCTGCGCGATGTCGGACTAAAAGTGCGATATTTGCACAGCGACATCGATACAAGCGAGCGGGTAGAGATCTTGCGCGGATTACGGGCGGCTGATTTTGATATTCTCGTCGGCATCAATTTGCTGAGAGAAGGTCTCGATTTACCGGAGGTTTCGCTCGTCTGCATCCTCGATGCGGATAAGGAGGGATTTTTACGCAGCCAAACCTCGCTCATTCAGACGGCCGGTCGAGCTGCGCGTCATATTAACGGCGAAGTAGTGCTCTTTGCCGATCAAGTTACCGACAGCATGCAGGCATTGATTTCGATTTCAGAATATCGGCGTGCCAAACAGACGGAATACGACGAAAAGCACGGAATTACTCCACAAACAGTGCGGCGTGCAGTGCAGGAAAGTTTGCACACCATTCTGCGAGGGCGTGAGATTGCGTCATCGGTCATTAACGAAGCCGGCGGCGATTTCGATCTGACCGAGTTGCTTCGCGAACTCGAAGACGAGATGCAGCGCGCCTCGGTCAATCTGGAATTCGAGCGGGCCGCATTGCTGCGCGATCAGATCATGGAAGTGAAGAGTGGCACTGGGTTGTCGAAGATCGAACCGAAACGGCGGCCGGTCAGATACACGCGCAACAGCGGCCGTCGACGTTCGCGCGTCTGATCCTGTCATCCCGAAGCGCGGAGACGCTGAGGGACCTCGCATTTAGCAAACCATTACACAGATAAGGATGTGTCCGTGAGAGATGAAGAGAGATCCCTCGCCATCTGCGCGACTCAGGATGACTGCGAGTTTTTGCAGCTCTTCTTTGCGTAAGCCGACTCTGTGTTGAAATTACCGCGCGATGGTGAAGCTGAAGACACGAACCGCAAACATTCACGCTGTTGTTGGCTCGGATGAGTCGGCGGTGAAACGCCAAGCAGCCGAGCTCGCGCAAAAACTCGCGCCAGCAGAGGCCGGGGAGTTTGGACTCGAGACCATCGATGGCGCAGCGGACAATGTGGAACAAGCTGCCGGTGCAATCCGCTCGACCATCGCCGCCCTGCAAACGCTTCCATTTTTCGGCGGCGGGAAGCTGGTTTGGTTGAAGAGCGCAAACTTCCTCTCGGATGACGTAAAAGGGAAATCCGCAAGCGTTCTGGAGCCTCTGGAAGATCTCGGCGCCCTTATCAATAGCGGCTTACCTGGCGACGTTACACTTCTCATTAGCGCGGTGGATCCGGACAAGCGTCGATTCTTCTACAAAACGCTGGCGAAAGTGGCGGAGATTGAAGTGTTCGACGAGCCCGATATGAGCCGCAGTGGCTGGGAAGAAAATGCCGCCGAGATTGTGCGCTTAGAAGCGGAGAAGCGCGCTCTGCGATTCGAAGAAGAAGCACTCGAGCTTTTCGTGCTTTCGACCGGCGGCAACTCACGCGTGATCGGAAATGAACTCGACAAACTTGCGCTTTACGGCTCGGGCGATGCGATCACGTCCGAACAAGTGCGTGAGCTCGTGCCGGTCTCGCGGGCCAGCGTGATTTTTGAGTTGGGCAATGCGCTGGGACAGCATGACGTCACGCGTGCGCTTCGACTTGTGCGGGATCTGCTCGACCAAGGCGAAACGGCGATCGGCATCTTGCTGGCGACGCTACTACCGACAATCCGCAATCTTCTCCTGGCCAAGGATCTCATGGAACGCTACCGCCTGCCGCGACCTCATGCGCCGTTTGCCTTCATCTCGACTGTGAACCGATTGCCGGAATCAGCGACGGCACATTTACCACGCAAAAAGGATGGCACGATCAACAGCTATGCTCTCGGGTTGGGGGCAATGAACGCTCATCGATTCGAGACCGATCAGCTGGTCGAAGCGATGCAAGCGTGCCTGGATGCGAATTTGCAATTGGTT
>QHNB01000287.1 GCA_003217965.1 Verrucomicrobiota bacterium
ACTCTCCTGTTGCTCGTTCAAAACCGCGGCGGAGCGCAGCGCCTTTCCCCCGATTCTTCTCCTGGAGAATGATGGCGTCGACCCAGCCGGGTGGCTTGTTCGAAAGCAACTCCCTGGTGCCATCAGTCGAGGAATCATCGACAATAATGATCTCGATATCCTTGACTGGCCCGGCCCGTATGGCATCGACGATGGCCTCGATCGTCGAGCGCTCGTTATAACAGGGAATGACAATGGAAAGCTTCATGGTCGGCTTTGTTGCCGAACCAACATTATCTGAGTCAGCCGACGGCGCGCGAGACCTGATTAGAACAGCTTAAGTACTAAAAAATATTTGATTACCTTATACGCTTCGACAGCGTTGCTGTAGCGTCCGCTGTCTCAGCGGATACCGTATCGCCCAGTGCTCGACGTGTTCATATTGCGCTGGGAACAGCGCACACTACAGCACGCCGCTACTGCAGCTTGAACACTTCGACTAGACCGACGCCGCTTGCACCGTTCTTATCACTTACGATAGCGGTGTAGCCACTGCCAGGTGCGAGATTCAGGAGGATCGCTGACTCGAGGTTGTTCGTCGGCTCTTTACCGGTCGCCAGAATTTCGGGTCCCTGGCTATCTTGCCAGTTATCGTTGAAGCCGATTGACGTTCCGTTGGCGTCGAAAACTCGCACCGTCGGATCAGGCAACGGGTTCGGGATTCCGGCCGCGGCAAAAGATGGACCGATCGCACGAACTAATACCTCAATGTTGCTGGTCCCATCCGGAACGAAACCCCCGATCATGACAAAGTCGCCAGTTTGAATGAGACCACGCGTTGATATGTTTATCAGCTCTGAGGCGGCTGCCGTGTCCATATCGTAAACCTCCACCAGCGCAACGCCTGTGGTGCCGCCCTTGCCCGAAACTATCGCCGTATATGCACCAGGTTGGAGCGTGGTCAAAATGGCAGACTCGCGAGGATCGTGAGGCTGGAGCTGCATCGGAATTTGGCTGGCATTGGGATCGCTCTGCCAATTGTCGTTGCTGGCAATTTCCATGGTGGTGCTGTCATGCAAACTGACCATCGGATCCTGCATCAGGTTAGGAATCACCGACGGAAGGGACGGGCCGATCGCACGAACCAGCACCTGCTTCGGACTGCTATCGCTGATGACAAAGCCGCCGATCAGAACATTATTCCCTGTTTGCACGAGGGCGCGCGTGGAAATGTTAGCTAGGTGTACGGTTGGGGTCGACAACACGGCACCCTCAAACGCCAGACCACTTGGGGCGCTTAGCCCGGAGACGAAGGTACTCTTGATGCCGGCTGGCGTGAATATAAAGATCGTCCCGCTACCTTGATCGGCTTCAAAGAGATTGCCCGAGCTGTCAAAGGCCAAGCCGGTAGGGCCGTTTAGCCCGGACGCGAAAGTGCTCTTAATTCCACCGGGAGTGAACTTAAAGATCGTGCCGCTGCCTTGGTCCGCTTCAAAGAGATTGCCCGAGCTGTCAAAGGCCAGACCGACAGGGCCGTTTAGCCCGGAGGCGAAAGTGCTCTTGATTCCAGGGGGAGTGAATTTGAAGATCGTGCCGCTGTTATAGTCCGCCTCAAAGAGATTGCCTGAACCGTCCAACGCCAGACCGACCGGGCCGTTTAGCCCGGAGGCAAAAGTGCTCTTGATTCCATCGGGAGTGAATTTGAAGATCGTGCCGCTGAATTGATCCGCCTCATACAGATTGCCAGAGCTGTCAAAGGCGAGGCCGATCGGGCCGTTTAGCCCGGAGGCGAAGGCGCTTTGGGTTCCATCGGGAGTGAATTCGAAGATCGTGCCGCTGCCAAGGTCCGCCTCAAAAAGATTGCCCGAGCTGTCAAAGGCGAGACCGAAAGGGCCACTTAGCCCGGAGACAAAGGGGCTTTGGGTTCCAGCGGGAGTGAATTTCAAAATCATGTCGCTGCCAGGGTCCGCCTCGTAGAGGTCGCCCGACGCAGCGAGGACGGAAATGGGTAGCAGAGCCGTCGCGAGGCCGGCAACAGTCACAAGCCGATGAAGGAGAGCTGTTTTCTTCATATCGAAACTATTCGTTCGCTACCTCCATCTGGCGATCGATCACCTGCCCGGTGAAGCGACCGATTGCAACGTGCACGACGTAATGTTGCTCGCCTTCAACAATGAAATCATTCTGGAGGCTGGTTGCATTTGGTTTGTAGTAGCCCGACTGAGCCACCACGTCGGTCAGCAGGTTCCAGGTGCGTGTTTGGGGAACAGAAGTCATCGCCCGCGGAATCGCTTCTTGTCACGCCTTAACCTAAGGCTACATGGAACCTTCGTACTTAATTACCACCTGCTGTATCGGTGCTCCTGTAGCGTCCTTTTGAATCGCTCCCGTGGTTGGATCGCGGGTAGGCTTGACGAACACCTGATAAACTTTGGTCACCGTGGACAAGACGTTTCCGTTTTTATCCAGCGACTGCCCGGTGACAAAAACGCGGAAATTGCGACTTCGCGTCGTAGCCAGATTGAGGATCTTTGCGAACAGCTCTTCGCGGCCGGAATCATTCCATTCCGTTGGCGGTGTTTGATTGTTATATTGGTGCGGGTTGCCAAAGAAGGGTTCCGGTTGCGAGCCGCCAGGAGGCGTAACTCGGATGGCTGACAACGCGGCCGTGGAAAGCAAGGGGCGCGAATTGATCACGGCATCAGCAAACAAGTCGGCTTGCGAGCTCACCGTCGGTGGGTAAAGACTATTTTGCAGCGAACCTAACAAGCCCAGCCGTGTTAGTAGTCACGTTGGTACCGCCATTAGCCGAAAACACGTCGAGTAGTTGCCAGGCCCGCATTCCGTTTGTATCAAATGCCGAAAATTCTGGCCGGCCAATGGCAAGCGTATGTCCGCCGCCACCTTTAGAATTTAAAGTCGCTGAACTCGGAATATCTGGAAGAGCGCCTCCCGGATTCGTGACTGTGTAGCTCAGCTGAGCTGGGTCCCAGACATTTCCCAGGTCAGTTATGGAAGCGAGGTTACCGCTGCTCGATGTCGAGAGCTGTGAAATCCATCTGGTTGGGTCTGGTGTTGGTGCCGCATTAGCTACGGCATCGGGGAATTGGCCCGGGCCGGTCGGCGTGGCTCCGGGAGTGAGCGGATTATGTCCCGAGTCCGGCCAGTTCACCGGGAGAAACTGCGGTGTCGGCCCGCCCCAGTAGGAGCTGGTCACATAATTTGCGGCTGGCCAGGGGTCGGTGATATACCAAGAGGCCCTCGGGTCGCCGAATTGTCCGGAGGTGTTGACACTCGGTGGAGATGGATTTCCGCGCCAAACGTTTTTGGTCGGATCAGGTCGCGCCGGCGGGGTGTATTGATTCAATTGCATGCCCACGAGGTCTTGGTTGCGTTGAAGCCCGCCCCTGGCCAGGTCAGTGATATGCGGATTTTGATTGGTTGACGCGGGGAAGTTCCAATAAAGCTCAAAATAATTGGCGGTTGTTGGGTTTGGAAACGGGATAGTGCCGCTCGGCGGTGGACCGGAGCTAGGTAACCCGGTGTCAAAGACGTTAATCTGTCCCGGGAAAGACGGAATGAGAGCTCCGCTCGGCAAATTGACCGTCAGCGTCAGGGTCGCGGTCCCCGTACCGCTGCAGGTACTTGTGTTATTGGTTGCGCTGATGGTGACGGGGAAGACTCCAGTGCCAGTCGGCGTGCCAGAGATTAGCCCCGTCGTTGTATCCACAGTCAAACCTCCGGGGAGATCAGTTGCGTCGAAACTGGTCGGGTTATTGTCGGCTGTGATTTGATAGGTAAACGGGTTTCCCACAGTCGCTGTAGCTGTAAGCGAGCTGGTGATACTAGGGACATCCGGGCAAATCGTTATGACGAGCGTCGCGCTTGCTGTGTTGCAGGTACTTGCGCCATTGCTTGCGGTAATCGTGACGTTAGTCGTTCCAGCCGTCGTTGGTGTACCCGAAATGACGTTTCGATTCGACCCGCTGCCTAACGATAAGCCCGGAGGTAACCCAGTCGCAGTGTAGCTAGTTGGATTGTTTGTGGCTGTAATCGTATAGGAGAAGGTGACTCCTACAGTTCCAGTTGCCGTGAGCGGGCTTGTAATCACCGGCGTCGCCGCGATCGTAATTGTCTTCGCGGTGGACGTTCCGCCTCCCGGACCAGGGTTCACAACGGTGATAGATGCCGTTCCAGCAGTCGCGACGAGGGAGGCTGGCACCGTGGCAGTGAGTTGGATGGATGAAACAAACGTCGTGGTCAGTGCCGTCCCATTCCAGTTCACGGTCGAAGTGGAAACAAAGTTCGTGCCGTTCACAGTCAGGGTGAAGTCAGTGCTCCCCGTCGTGACACAATTTGGGCTGATTGAAGTTGTGGTCGGCACCGGATTGTTGATGGTAATTAGTAGCGTTGCCGTCCCCGTCCCACCTGCATTGGTTGCGCTAATAGTAACGCTATAAATTCCGGTTGTTGTGGGTGTACCAGAGATGACTCCCGTGCTTGTATTGACAAGTAAACCCGGGGGAAGCCCGGTCGCGTTATAACTGGTCGGGTTGTTGGTCGCGGTAATGGTGTAGGAGAAGGCGACTCCTACTAGTCCAGTTTTGATGAGAGCGCTGGTAATGACAGGCTTTGCAGGATTGATCGTTAAAGTCAAGGTTGCGCTCCCTGTTCCACCGGCATTGGTTGCGCTAATGGTGACGCTGTATGTTCCAGCTGTAGTCGGCGTGCCAGAGATAACCCCTGTACTTGTATTCACAGATAGACCAGCTGGGAGTCCGGTTGCGTTGTAACTGGTCGGGTTATTGGTCGCGGTAATGGTGTAGGAGAAGGCGACTCCTACGGTTCCAGTTGCCGTGAGAGGACTCGTGATGACGGGAGCCGCGGGTTTAATCGTCAAGGTCAACGTTGCGGTTCCAGTACCACCGGAATTGGTTGCGCTAATAGTGACAGTGTATGTTCCAGCGGTAGTCGGTGTGCCAGAAATCAAGCCTGAGCTTGTGTTCACAGATAGACCGGCGGG
>QHNB01000173.1 GCA_003217965.1 Verrucomicrobiota bacterium
ATGCGACCGATTCCGATCGGCCCGCTTAGATGTTGCAACTTTACGTCCGACTTCGGCGAGGCGACGGCGCCGATCGTTTTCAAGGTGCTGGTGACGCTGTTGTAAACTTGTTCGATTGGATTTGGATGCTGAATCGACACAATACCGCTCGTATCCCATTGAATTCCGATCCGCGGCTTCATTTCGCCGGCCGTGAGCAGGGGCGTTGGTTTTACTGGAATATCCAGCTTCGAGCCGTTGCGCTCGACGTGCAGCACAAGCTCTTCATTTGGATGTTTGCTGATGTACTCCAGCAACGCGATTTCGACGATTGGAGTTTGCGCCGGCAGAATCAATACCTGCCGCACGCTCTTGCGCCGCCAGCCGCGTGCTTCCGCCTTGTAGGGAACGACATCGAAGGTGAGCTGTTTACCGTTACGCTCGATCTTGAACGGAATCGTTAGGCCTTCGCTGCGAACGACGTTCCAAATCACGCTGTCGTTCATCCCGGAAAAACGCTTCACTGGTTTTCCATCTACTTCGAGAATTTTGTCGCCCGGCTGCAATCCGGCTTTCTCTGCCGGCGAAGCTTTCTCGACATAGCCAATCGTGGTCGTCATGTCGGACTCGCTTACCGGATGGCCAATGACCCAGACGATGCCGGCGAAGACCAGCGCCAGCAGCAAGCTGAAGAAGGGCCCGGCAAAGGCGACGATGATCTTATCGATCGCCGAAATCCTCGGCAGTTTTTCACGTTCGACGTCCGCTTTGCCTTCGATGATATCCATCGGCGCCAGCTGCGGAAGCGCGACAAAACCCCCGAATGGGAGCGAACCGAGAGAGTACTGGACCCCGTTGATTGTTTTTTTCCAAATCGGTTTGCCAAACCAGACGCCGAGGACCTCGAGAATGATCAGAATCACTCGCGCGATATGCGTCATCATGAGGGAATTTTCAGGCCGCGATCACTCGACGCGCCTCTTCCCGCGCCCATTGATCGGCGGCCAATATCGCATCCAGATCAGGCTGCGCAACGGAGCGATGCCGGTCCATCACCTGTGCAACAGTTTGCCAGATTCGCGGGAAACTCATGCGTTTTTCAAGGAATGCTGAGACCGCAATTTCATTGGCTGCGTTCAAAACAGCCGGAAGCGTGCCGCCGATTTCTCCGGCACGCCGGGCCAGATTGAGTGCAGGAAAATCGTCATAGCGCGGCGTCGCGAACTCGAGCTTGGATAACTTCGCAAAATCAAGCGGTGGCAACGAGTTCGGGACGCGTTCCGGCCAGGTAACCGCATATTGAATTGGGAAACACATATTAGAATGGGAAAGTTGCGCCAGAACCGACCCATCGCTGAACTCCACCATCGAATGGACAATGCTTTGCGGATGAATCACGACTTCGACGCGGGCCATCCCCACGCCGAAAAGCCAATGCGCTTCAATCATCTCGAGACCTTTATTAAATAAAGTCGCCGAATCGACAGTGATCTTTGGACCCATGTTCCAGGTTGGATGTTTCAGGGCCTCTTCTACGGTGATGGTCGAGAAAACGCCGGCCGGAGTTTGACGAAATGGTCCGCCCGATGCCGTGAGGATGATCCGCCGGACTTCAGAAGCGCGACCATCGAGACATTGGAAAATCGCGTTATGTTCGCTGTCGACCGGCAGGACGGGAATGTCGCGAGCGCGGGCTTCGCGCATGACGATCTCGCCTGCCATCACGAGAATCTCTTTACTCGCAACCGCCAGATGGCGTCCGGCTTCAATCGCAGCCAGGGCCGGTCGCAAGCCGGCCGTGCCAACGATTGCAATCAAAACCATATCGGCCTCGACCGCGGAAGCGATCTCACACAGGCCGCGTTCGCCGGCGAAAATTTGCGGCTGGTAATTCAGATTTCGGCGCAACTCATCGAGTTTCGCCTCGTCCACCAGACAAACTGCGCCGGGACGTAATTCATTCGCCTGCGCGGCTAATTTCTGCGCGTTGCTGTTTGCCGCAATGCCCACAATCTCCATTCGGTCCGGAATGTCGCGGGCGACTTTGGCCGCACTCTCACCGATTGATCCGGTCGCGCCCAAAATAACGACGCGTTTTCGTTTCATTTTTTCGACAGAATGAACAGAATCTACAAAATAGGACCAGAAGGACCGTGGGGCCTTCTTTCTTCCTCGTCCATTCTGATCATTTTGTTCATTCTGTCAGGCCTTTGCACTTCATGTTTTGGACAGAATGAACAGAATTTACAGAATGATTTTGGGGTTAGCCGAGTTTGCCTTGATTTTTGGGAGGCGAAACTTCTTCTTAAATTCCAAATGCTCTGCACCGAAATTCAAAAGCAAACCTTCATTTAGTTCAGTCGCTGTGAGGTAATTTACGAGCTGGACTCGTGCGGTTTTGCCAGACTTTGAATAGCTTTGACTTCAACGATCAGCGAATCGTTAACCAATAGGTCTGCGGCAAACGTACCGACGACCTCGTCATCGTATCTCACAAGTAATGAGCTTCTGCGCTTCAAACCTAAATCCACTTTTTCGCAATTCCCAGATCAAAGCGTTTTGATAAACGGCCTCAAGGAAACCTGAACCCAATGTTGAATGCACTTTCATCGCCAGGCCAATGATCTGGCCACACCGATCATAGGTTTCCGGGTGCCTCCCCGATTCTGTTCATTTTGTTAATTCTGTCAGAAAATTTAGGCGGGCCTACGGGACTCGAATGACCAGCCGCAAATAGAAAAACAGCAGCGGCGCAGTGAAGAGCAGGCTATCGATTAAATCGAGCGCTCCGCCGATTCCGGGGAGCATGCTACCTGAGTCCTTTACTCCAGTGCTGCGTTTAATGATGGACTCGGCCAAATCGCCGATGACGGCGGCGAAACCAAGGAGCAGTCCGAGAATAGTAGCATGCGTCCAGGTGAGCACTGAAAGGTGACCCGGCATCAATTTAAAAAGCAACAAACTCGCCAGCACAGAGAATCCCATTGCCCCAAAGAAGCCTTCCCGGGTTTTTTTCGGACTGATGTGGGGAATAAGTGGGTGGCGCCCAATCACGCTGCCCGTAAGATACGCGCCCATGTCGCTGAATTTCGTGACGGCGATCAAGTACAAACAATAAAACTGGCCCATCACTGCGCCTTCCGGTGAACGCGGGACGACGTATAGAATTTTCGTCATGAAATTGAAAAGCCAGAGCACATAAAGCAGACCGAAAAGAGTGTAGGCCATCGTGCGCAGAGGCTCGTCCGCCCGCAGCCGGGCAAACATTTGTCGCGTGATGACGGTCAGCAAAAACAGGAGCAGCACCGCCGTCTCAAAATCGTAGGAACGAGCGAGGCCATAATGCGAAAAGTAATAGAAACTTCCGCATAACATGACGGCACCGCAGACCATGGCCGTAACCTTGAAATTGGGCAGACCCCGGTGCTCGAGCATGCCGTAAAATTCCCAGAGCGAAATCAGGCCAAAAACGCTGATCAATCCCCAAAACGCAATCTCATAACCCGAGAACGCGATCAGCAGCGCAATTGTCCAGAGAACGATGGTACTGCTGAAGCGTAAGATGAAAACCGCCCGTCTCCTTGCGGGTTTACTTTCGAGTTCCCTCGCGGCCGTGACGGACATGAACCTTCATCATCCGAAGGTTAAGCCAGATTGTCCACCGGCCTTTTGTTCACACCAACGCAAAATCGGGACAGCATTGTTCACAGAGTTGGTGCTACCCCGTGAGGTAAACAAGGCCGTCGGACTGATCCGAGAAAGAAGAATCGCCCTCACCCTACCCTCTCCCTGAGGGAGAGGCGCACGCGGCAGCGGCAGTGAGGGTTTTTGGATTACATCCAGCTTTGTGCTGCGAATAGCTGTAGCCATGGCGCTCCTTGGCACGCCGAAGCATTCGACGTAGGCGGCTGTCGCCGTGACTCGAGCGGTGCGCCTCGGCGGAGCGAGGCGGCTAGAGCACGCGCCTGTCAACCCTCAACTCTCAACCATCAACAAGCGCGTCATTCCTGTTTTCCTGCGTTTCTAATTCGTTTAGCTTGAATCGCGATGCAGAAAACAATGCAGGCCATCGTAAAAGCCAAGCCGGAACTGGGGCTGTGGCTCGAAGAAGTTCCGGTTCCGGAAGTTGGTTCAGACGACGTCCTCATTCGGACGCTCAAGGCATCGATCTGCGGGACCGATGTTCATATTTATAACTGGGATGCGTGGGCACAGAAAACGATCCCGGTCCCGATGACGATCGGGCACGAGTTCGTCGGCAAAATTGATCGCGTCGGCAACAATGTCCGCGGGTTTGCCGAGGGCGATCTTGTCGTCGGCGAAGGTCATATTACCTGCGGACATTGCCGCAATTGTCTGGCCGGTCGGCGGCATCTTTGCCCCAATACTCAGGGCGTTGGCGTCAATCGGCCTGGCGCGTGGGCGGAATTAGTGGCGATCCCGGCCACCAATGCATGGCACGCCGATCCCGCCATTCCGCTCGATGTTCTGTCCTGTTTCGACCCGCTTGGCAACGCCGTCCATACCGCCCTCACCTACGATCTCGTCGGCGAAGATGTCCTCATTACCGGTGCCGGCCCAATCGGTTGTATGGCGGTTCCGATTTGCAAACAGGCCGGAGCGCGGCACGTCGTCATCACCGATGTCAATCCTTACCGGCTCGGATTGGCCAAAAAAATGGCCCCGAATGTCGTCGGGGTCGATGTGCGTACGGAAAAATTACCTGATGGCATGACGCAACTGGGAATGAAAGAAGGCTTTGATGTCTGCCTCGAAATGTCAGGCAATCCGAAAGCGTTCGCCGATATTCTGCCGAACATGTTTTATGGCGGCAAAATCGCGCTGCTAGGCATCATGCCATCCAGCGCGTCGATCGATTGGAACATCGTCGTGTTCCATAGCCTGACGATCAAAGGAATCTACGGCCGGGAAATGTTCGAGACCTGGTACAAGATGACTTCGTTGATCCAAAGCGGGCTCGATATTTCACCTGTGATCACACACCGTTTTCCCTTTACCGAATTCAAAGAAGCCATCGAACTGGCCAGGTCAGGGAACTCCGGGAAAATCGTTTTGGAGTTCGCCAAGACTTAGGCCGAGGGCGCTGCGGCTTCGGCTCATTTCGCAAACTGCCGTCGTTTGCTCCGTTATTGTAGTCGAGCAGCTGCTTGTTGGTTGCCTTGCAGTTCCAAAACCATGCGACGAATATGCTTGTAATCTTGATGAGGCGCGAGCCGTTGGAGACTTTCCTCCGGGTCGCCCCACCGCAGAATCTGGATTTGCTCTTCCCGCATACCCCATGCGTTCATCTCGCTCGGCGTCGCCATATACAAATCGATGGTGTTTCTGCCAGCGAGGGCCCAGCCGTAATCATCCACACGATACATTTGACCGGTCGAAAACAGCCTGAAGATGGTCCCGGCTGGCCACCGCGCCCAGTCCGCCGCCGCGCTGCCGATTTTTGGCGGTTGCCGCTTAGTCACGACCACACGTTTGCCTCGAATAATTTTTACCACTCGTTCGGTTTTTACCGATTTTGACGAGACGCGTGTTGCTCGTCGCAGCGGCTTTTCAGAATCGTCGTTCATGCTGAACGGCTGGAGCCCACCGGAATAAGACGCGGGTCGATAATCAGATTGTTCTTCCAAACCAAGCGTCAGCGGAGGTGCGGTATTTTCGGCTCGGTGAATGGGGGGCCCGGCGGCTTGGAGCTGGCCGCCAAGAGCATTGTGGTTGGTATATTCGAGATGATCGGATTCGGTATGCGTGTAAGCGGTAGTGCGGACGGTTTGGAAATCCGCCTTGGCGACCGGCCGCTCGTAAGCGGGTAATGCCCGTGTTGTCGTAGTCGTCCCGCAGGAACAGAGAAAAATGGCCATGGTAGCGCCAATTGTCCCGTATATTAGCGATCGAAAATCCACGTCTTTCACGCCAATAGCGCGAGTTGTTAACAATTATTCACAAGTCAGGCAATCCAATTTTTGTGGAATGAGAAAGCCAGGTAGCCAGGAGGAGACATGTTATTCAATAGATCCTTCCGACTTTGCTCATCGGTTTTCCATTTTCCCTTTTCGATTCTCCCCCTTGGCCTCCTGCGTTCCTGATTCGTTTTTCTAATCTGCGGAAATCTGCATAATCTGAGACCAATCATGCTCGCCGAATTCGATCAACAGCTCACGCATACGCTCGAAGACATTCGTTCCCAAGGCCTCTACAAGACGGAACGCATCATTACCACACCTCAGGACGCGCATATCGCCGTCGCCGGCGGCAAACGTGTTCTTAATATGTGTGCGAACAACTATCTCGGCCTGGCCGATCACCCGGCCCTGATCGCTGCGGCCAAGGAAGCTCTCGATACGCACGGCTTCGGTATGGCCAGCGTCCGCTTTATTTGCGGGACGCAAGACATTCATAAGGAACTAGAGAGCGCGCTAACCAAATTTCTCGGCACCGAAGACACGATCCTTTACCCAAGCGCCTTCGATGCAAACGGCGGGCTTTTCGAAACGCTGCTTACGGATCAAGACGCGGTCATTTCTGACGAACTCAACCACGCGAGCATTATCGACGGTATCCGGCTCTGCAAAGCGCAACGCCATCGCTACAAGCACAACGACATGGCCGATCTTGAAGCAAAACTTCGCGATGCCGGCAGCGCGCGAGTGAAACTAATCGCGACCGATGGCTGTTTTTCGATGGATGGAACCATTGCCGATCTCAGCGCGATTTGTCAGTTGGCCGAGAAATACAATGCGCTGACCATGATTGACGATGCCCACGCCACCGGCTTTCTCGGTAAGACCGGGCGCGGCACGCACGAGTTCCGCGGAGTGATAGGTCGGATTGACATCATTACCGGCACGCTTGGCAAAGCGCTGGGCGGAGCTAGTGGCGGGTTTACCAGCGCGCGCAAACACATTGTCGAATTACTTCGGCAACGCTCGCGGCCGTATCTTTTTTCCAACAGCGTCGCGCCCCATATCGTGGCGGCCACGCTCAAAGCGCTCGAGTTACTCAGTTCATCGACGGAACTGCGCGACAAACTGGAAGAGAACACCAAATATTTTCGCTCTGCCCTGACCGAGCGCGGCCTGACTATTAAACCGGGAATTCATCCCATCGTGCCTATTATGATCGGTGATGCCGCTAAATCACAGAAGTTCGCCGCACGCATGCTGGAGAAGGGCGTCTACGTTATTGGTTTCTTTTATCCTGTCGTCCCGCACGGCACGGCCCGTGTGCGCACGCAGGTCAGTGCGGCGCACTCACGGGAAGATTTGGAGTTCGCCGTGAATGCATTTGGTGAAACGAATGAAGAGCTGAAATAGCTGTAGCGGCAGCCGTATCGGCTGCACAAATTAGAAATTGCGGGCGGCACGCCCGCCGCTACAGAAGAGATCATGCTTTACATGGTGATCGAGCGCTTCAAAGCCGATCCGGCATTGATTTATCAGCGCCTGCGCGAGAGAGGCCGGATGATGCCGGTTGGACTGGATTATGTTTCCAGCTGGATCAATCTAGATCTCAAAACGTGCTATCAGCTGATGCAGACCGAAGATGAAGCACTCTTCGCGCGCTGGATTGAGAGCTGGAGAGATTTAATGGAATTCGAAATCGTGCCGGTACGCACGTCAGCCGAGATGGCCAAGATCGTCGCCTCGCCCGCTTAACTACTAGCACCGGCATCGCGATCTTTCGCAAGATATTCATCCCGCGGCGGGCTAAAGGTATCGAGAACGCGCGTTGTCTCGAGCGTTTCAACTCCGTGCGGCACGTTGCTCGCCAGGTAAAAGGAATCGCCCGTGGTAAGTTCATGCGGAACGCCCTCAACCACCAGTTTCATTCGCCCAGAAAGAATGTGCACGAGTTGCTCCTGCGCATGTTTGTGTTCTGGCATCCGGCTACCAGCATCAAGGTGCGCGATCATCTGATACATGGTGCGACCATGCGCCATCGTCTGCCGTTTGATTCCAGGGCAGATTTCAATCCAGGGATTTTTCTTCGTATCTTTCATGTTTTATCACTGTAAACATTCCTGAAGTGCGATCGATCTTTCACTGTATCTCAGCCTAGATAATCAGAGATTCCTCGATTGCACTCGGAATGACAAAAGCAGCTGCATTGGACGCCAACATTAGGCTCGTTCATGTAATGCGATGCTCGAGCCAACCCAGGTTTTATCTCGATTGAAATCCACGCCCATCATTTTGCCCTGACTCATCCGCACCAAATTGTTCACCAGTACCGGTTCGCCACCATCTGGCCAAAGAAACATCATCCGGATTTCCGCTTTTGATTTTTGACCATCCGGCGTTGGCACGAAATCGGCGTATTTGACCTTTTTTTGCAGAATCCATTCGTGCGGCTTGCTTAGGGCACCCAGCTTTTCGCCCGTCGGTTCCATATCCACGCCCAAGCCGGCGAAGGAGTAGAGCGGTTTCAGAACATAGTCGCTGAGCGGCTCGTTTGACGGAAATTCATCGGCGAAATATGCCGCCGATGTGTGCTCGGTTTTGAGGAAGGGGAGCGAATGTTTGCTAATCCGGAAATACCAATTGGGATGACCCACCCAGACGACGTCCAATTCATCCTGAAAGCGAAAAGGCATATCTAGGTCCGGCCGCCGCAGGAGCTCATCGAAAATGACGCGATTGTAAATCCGCTCCACCTGCACCTCGCGTCCGTCTCGGCAATAAAATAATTGGCGACCCCGTTTTACAATCTCCGTTACACTAACCGAGCGGATGCCGAGCAATGACTCGGTACAGGCAAAATCGATCCGGGTCTTTTGTTTCTCGGGCTCAATCTCCAAGAGAATCACATTCTCCGAAGCCGAATCGGCCATAACCGTGGTGCGCAAAATTTCGATGTAATCGTCGTTGCGGATGCCACCGAAAGAGGAGGTCCAATTTTTGGGGATGACAGGATACGCGTTTCGCAAACAACCTAGCAACAGCAACTGAAAACCAAACAGGCTCGGGAATGCCTGGAGCTCGATTAATCGCGGGACGAGACTCTTTCCTTCCGCGCAAACCCCGAAGTCCACCACCAGGAAGTTGGGGTGCGACGGCTGATTGGGAACCTCGAGCCCTCTTGGGATCGCATCATCCGCATGCCGCGCGAACGCTGGGGTCCGCGTTTGCGCGACGATTTCATTGGCCGCTCGCACGATTTCATCCCTGAATTCGCTTGTCAGAAAGATTGGCGTTTCCGAAAGCCGAAAATCGGCCGGCCATTTTTCGCTTTCATTCACACAACGCAAGAACGCGGCGTATTTTTCAACCGTGAAATCGGCATTGAACTTTGAACGAAGACGAGAATCCATTAAGCGCTGGTTGTCGGGCCGTGACGCTCAGTCCGGAGTGATGCGTTAGATTCGTAGATGGACCGGTCGATCGCAAATGGCCTTGCGTGTCGCACTCAGAGCGATCTGATGGCTGGCTGCAGGGTACGCTTGCCTGCTCGCGAAGCTTTCGGACTCCTCAGCGCAATCGTTGTGGCGTGCGCGTCTGCTCCGCACAATCCAATTCGCT
>QHNB01000174.1 GCA_003217965.1 Verrucomicrobiota bacterium
GCGCCTGCGTTCCGATCTTCAGCGACGACAGTATGAATAACTTCATGTAGTCGACTGGTATCTGCGCGCCATTCCAAGTCCACGGACGCCATCAGCACGCGCATCAGCGCGTCGGAAGGAGTGACAGCCAAGATCCGATCCAGGACAGCGGCCATGTCAGCGAATCGCCGCAGCAATTCATAGCCTTGAGCCAAGCCATGAAGGATTTCTATATTACGTGGATCCACCTGCGCGGCACGTTCCAAATTTTGGATATATTCTCGCCAGCGTCCTTGGCGCCGATCCATGTAACCCGCGACCGCGAACACCTCAGGGTCATTCGGCAGGGCGCTTCGCGCAATCGCCAGCTCCGAACGGGCCCGGTTGTAATCGAAATAACAGTGATAATACACCCAAGCGGCGGCGAGATGGGCTTCCCCCCGGTCGGGTCCCAATTCCAGCGCCTTTTTCATCGCTTCATTTGCCTGCTGGAGGCGGCGAGCGCTGTGATCAAATCCTGTGTAATAGAGCTCTTGATAAGCGTACACCAGTTTGCAGTAAGCGAGCAAAAATGTCGAATCGCGTGCGATAGCCTGCTCCAAAAGGCGGGCAGCTTGGTCAAGGTAAGTCCCTTGGCGTGAGTCAGAGCTGACTGCAAGTAGCGTTTTGGCACGAATGTAACAATCGTAAGCAGCAAGATCGGCCGTCGGCTGTTGCTCAATCGCCGCTTTCTCCCTTGGTGATAGCTTAGCTTGGAGCTGATCAGCCACAGCTTTGGCGATCTCGGTTTGGATCGCGAACACGTCGCCGAGCGGACGATCATAATGTTCCGCCTACAAATGGGCATCGGTCCTCGCATCGATCAATTGAGCGCTGACCCGCACGCGGTTCGAATCGCGCTGAACGCTTCCCTCCACGACGTGTGCGACGCCAAGAGTGTTGGCGATCTCCCGCAGGTTTCGTTTCGCTTCTGTTTTGTATTGCATCACCGAAGTGCGGCTGATGACTTTCAGATCGGCGATTTTTGCCAGGTCGTTTAGGATTTCGTCCTGCATACCGTCGGTGAAAAAAGAGTTCTCCTGATCTGCGCTCAGGTTTTCGAAGGGTAGTACCGCGATACTTTTTTTCGGAATGGAAGCCGTGATGCCCTCTTTGGCAGAAACCGGAATCGTATTCCCCGACTGTCGACGAAAAAAGATCGAGAAACTAACGACCAATGCCACAGCTGAGAGAAGGACAGCAACTATAAGCCCCCACTTCGGCCAAATGGGTGCACTAATCGGCCGAACCGCATATCCCCTGGCTTGCTTCCCTCTTTTTCCGCGTCTGAGTTTTTCTGGGAGCGCCGGATTGCCGAGGCCGTCCTTGTAAAGATTAACAACATGAAGCCTTAGCCCGTGCTTAACCTCACATTCGCCAAGATCGTGTAAGTAAGGCTGCCAGTTGGCGATATTGCGCTAGGTCATCGGCCAGATGTTTCGATAGCAAGATGTGTCCTGCGTCACTACAATCTAAAATACGCTGAGCGACATTGATTCCGGTTCCGGCGAGATTCACCCTATCATTAACGTCAGTAACCCGATTGACCGGCCCGCTGTGAACTCCCATTCGGACGCGAATATCAGGGTGGCTCTTTAGAGCTTGGCTAATTTCCATCGCGCACCGCGGCGGCTCTTCCGGACTGCCGAAAAAAAGCAATGCCATTCCGTCGCCAGTTGGAACACGGAGTAGTTTCTCACGTCTTTCCGCCGTCTGAAAACATTCGGTGGATCTCACGATCCGATTGAGCTCCTGAAGTACGTCGATCTGCTCGTTGACGAGCAATCTAGAATAACCGACGACATCGATTAACAAGAGGTGCGCGATCTCGAGTTCGAGATCTGGCTTTGGCTCAGCGGACATGTTGCGCGCGCAAACACTCCTCCTTTGCGGTCTCCACCATCGCAATGCCAGCGCCATAAGTCGAGACCAAATAACCTGAGGGGCACTGCGTTGGAGACGAACATCTTCTTTCGCAAACCTATTCTTCTAACTACAATCTCGGTTTTTGTTGCTCGGCTGACCTATTAAGAACGATTACTGAGATGAGCCGAGATGTAAGTATATGAATTTAAAAGAACAGGCCGTGGCGGTCTCAGGTTGAAATTGTCTATCCGTAGGGCGCCGTCTTGTGTCACATTTTCGTGTCTTGATCGATTACATTCATATCGAGCAACTTGCGCTTCGCGCTCGGATTGGCGTGTCGGAACAAGAACGGGCTGAACCGCAGCGCATTGTCTGCAACATCACCATCAGCCCCAATATCGGTAGAGATTTCGCCGATGATGTTGCGAATACTGTCGATTATTCCGCGGTGGCAGATTGGGTGAAACAGTTCGCTGCTCAATCTGAATTCCGACTGATCGAAACGCTCGCAGACAACATCGCCAAAGGATTGTTAAATGATTTCCCGATACGAAAGGCAGTAGTCGAAGTGCGAAAGTTTGTTTTGTCTGATGCGGAGTTTGTTAGTGTGACCGTAACTCAGCAGGCCGCAGTGGGTTGAAATGCGACGCGGTCGATTCGAATTCGGGACAGCGGCGGTTGCGCAAGCCTACAGCGAATCGGTTTCGTTCGATTGGAGGCTGTATCGCCATGACATTGCTGGGTCAATTGCTCACGCCTCCGCGCTGGCTGCGGCCGGAATTCTGAACCCGGACGAAGTCGAACAGATCAAGCGCGGGCTCCGGGAAATCGAAAGCGAGGTGGCGACTGGCAAATTCAAGTGGGACAAATCGCTCGAAGATGTCCACATGAATATCGAATCGGCCCTGACCAAGCGGATTGGACCAGCTGGCGCGAAGTTGCATACCGCACGCAGTCGCAACGATCAAATCGCACTCGATCTGAGGCTGTATGTTCGCGAGGAGATCACGGAGCTGACGACACGCCTTCGCGCTGTGCAAAAGGCGTTACTCCTACTCGCGCAAAAGCATTTCGAGTTGCTGATGCCGGGCTACACCCATTTACAACGGGCACAACCGATCTTTTTCTCACACTATTTGCTGGCGCAAATCGAGGCACTCGAACGCGATCACGAACGCTTGGACGAGACTCGTCGTCGCGCCGACGTTATGCCTCTGGGATCTGGAGCGATCGCTGGGTCAACAATCGTGGTGGATCGTGAGGCGATCGCAAAGTCACTCGGCTTTCGACGGGTGACGCAGAACAGCATCGATGCAGTGAGCGACCGCGATTTTGTGGCTGATTTTCTTTTTTGCCTGGCCATGATCGGCGTTCACCTCGCGCGTTTCAGCGAAGATCTGATCGTCTGGAGCACAAGCGAGTTTGGCTACATCGAGTTCAGCGATCCATTTGCCACCGGATCGAGTTTGATGCCGCAGAAGAAAAACCCCGACATGGCGGAGCTGACCCGGGCCAAATCAGGCCGCCTGATTGGAAACCTGATGAGCCTGCTCGCAATCTTGAAAGGCTTACCCAGTTCCTATAATCGCGACTTGCAGGAAGACAAAGAAGCCTTGTTCGACTCCGTCGATACGGTGCGCGCCGCCCTGGAGGTCTTTGCGGCGATGTTGCCCGAACTGATCGTCCATCGAGAACGCATGGAATCCGCCGCGAGTGATCCGCAGTTACTGGCGACTGATCTGGCCGACTATCTGGTGCGGAAAGGCGTGCCGTTCCGTGATGCGCATGCAATCGTGGGCAAGCTCGCCGCCAGCGGAAAACCCCTAAATACGCTTTCCAACGACGAATTCAATGCGGCGTCCGACGCCTTCGGTGCAGATGTGCACGAGATTTTCGATCTGCGCCTGGCCTTGCGCGGTCGGACCGCGACCGGCGCACCGTCGCCGGAAAACATCGAGCGGCAAATAGCGCGCTGGCACAAGTTGCTCGTGCTCGAATAATTCGCTTTTCCGGAGACGGCGCTTTTAATTCTCCCGCCGTGAGTTGGGAAACGATGTCAACCGAAACGAAGTTTGAAAACGCACATCTCACGGTCGCGATCGAGCGCGTACGAACGCCGACACGAGAACGTAACTGGACCACGGTGCGTCGCAAAGTCGCTGTGGTCATCGCTGCAATCACCCCTGAGTCCAAGATCGTGCTGATCAACCAGGAGCGGGTTCCCATTCGCGCCACGATCTGGGAAATGCCGGCCGGGCAGATCGATCGTCCGACCGATGAAGACGGCAGAGAGGCGCGCGAGGTCGCGCTGCGCGAACTGCGTGAAGAAAGCGGCTACGAACTCGCACCGGGGGGAGAACTGATTGCCCTGGGTGATTTCTTTTCTTCGCCTGGCTTCACCGATGAACACGAATTTCTGTTCGCGGCCAAACCGGTGCGACGCTCACCAGATGGTCATGCTCATGACGAAAGTGAGACGATCCATGAGTGCCGCGAATTCTCCCTAGCAGAGATCGAGCGCATGATCGCGGACAACACGATTCGCGATGCCAATACCTTGAGTGCCTGGGCACGTTTAGTCGCGCGCAAGATTATTGTCCCGACCTGAGATGGCATTGCGCGATCTTTTCAAGTTCCGCGAGTTGCCCGAAAGCGAGACCTCCAAGCCGTTTCTTGAGCACTTGGAGGACCTGCGCTGGACGATCGTCAAGATGGCGATCACGCTCGTCGTGGCGATGATTGCTTGTTTCGCCTTACGCGGAGTGCTTGTCCGCGTCATGCAGGCACCGCTGCGAGATATCGATAAGCAATTGGGCGTCCTACGCGCCCTCGGCATTACTGATTCGATTACGATCTCGTTTCATCTGGCCTTTTATGCCGGGATAGTGATCTCATTTCCGCTGCTCTTGTTTTTCGCGGCCGAGTTTGTGCTTCCGGCATTAACCGCCGTGGAAAAGAAATTTCTGTTGCCCGCGATTGGCGTGAGCTTCGCGCTCTTTCTCACTGGCGTCGTGGTCTGCTACTTCTGGTTATTGCCGAAGACGATCCTCTTCTTTTTCCATGATACCCAATCCCTCGGCTGGGCGCCGGCTTGGACGGTGCAGCAATATTATTCTTTCGTTACCCGGTTCACCCTCGGTTTCGGACTGGCATTTGAATTACCCGTGGTCGTCCTCGTGCTTGTCCGCTTTGGTGTCATTTCTTATCAATTCATGGCTCGGACCCGGCCCTACGCGATTGTCCTGATTTTTCTTCTTGCCACGATCATTACCCCGACGCCGGACGTGCTGACCCTCGCCGCGATGAGTCTGCCCATGTGCTTGCTCTATGAGAGCTGCATCTGGGTCGCGTGGTTCATGCGGCGGCGGCAACTGCGGGCGCGATGATCAATTACGACATTGTTTCCGCCATTTTTGCCTTCGTTTTAGGGGCGGCCATCGGCTCCTTTCTTAACGTCGTCATCTACCGGCTGCCGCTTGATCTTTCCGTGAACGAGCCGGAGCGGTCGTTTTGCCCTTCGTGCAAACAACCGATTCCGTGGCGTCATAATTTGCCGCTGTTGAGTTGGGTTGTGCTGCGCGGTCGCTGCGCCACTTGCGGGGCGCCAATCTCGTTTCGTTATTTCGCGGTCGAGCTGATGACGGCGCTCTTGTTCCTCATTATTTGGAGAAATTACCCATGGCAGATCGCGGTTGCGTATTGGGTTTTCATCGCACTCGTCATCGCCGCCACCTTCATCGACTTCGAGCATTTCATCATTCCAGATGAGATTACGATCGGTGGCACAATCGCCGGCTTGATTGCATGCACACTGGTGCCGCAGCTGATGGAGAGGGACCGACGGAGCGTCGCTCTCTTAATTTCAGCCGGGTCAGCGGCGCTCGGTTACGCGTTGCTTTGGCTCATTCTCGAAGGTGGCAAACTCGTTTTTGGAAAGAAACGAATTCGCCTCGATCAACCGACAACGTTTACCTGGATCCGGCAAGGCGACGACGCCGATCTGGTGGTGGGGGAGGAGAAAACGTTGTGGAGTGAATTCTTTGCCCGCGACAGCGATCAGCTGCTGTTATACTGCGCGAACGCGAAAGTGGCCGAACGCGATTTCGGCGATACCGTTCTGCGTTTTCATTACAACCGGTTGGAGGTCGGATCGGATCATTTTGAGCTCGATCACCTCGACGAAATCCGCGGCACCGTTACCCAGATTCAAATCCCCCGCGAAGCCATGGGCCGGGGCGATTTGAAATTTCTTGCCTGCGTCGGCGCATTTTTGGGCTGGCGCGCGGTCCTTTTCGCCGTTTTCGCGGGCTCACTTTTCGGCTCGATCATCGGGCTGATTACTCTTTTGGTCGGGAAACGAGTTTGGTCACTCCGACTGCCCTTCGGGCCCTATCTCGCGCTCGGGGCGGTCACGTGGATGTTTTTCGGCGAATGGTTGTTCGGCTGGTACCAATCGCTTCTCCTGCGCTAAGGCAGGGCGGAGCCGGAATCTAAACTTCCACCGGATTGGCCGCAGCCGAGGGCGCAGTCTGGACGGCGCGCGGAGACAACATCAGGTTCTTCAATTCCGCTTTCCACCACCGCAGTAAGCCTCTCGTGAAATGTTTGCGTAAACTCAAATCCGGAACGAACCCCTCGTAAAGCTCGCGCCAACTCGCGTTGAGCTCGCCGAGACGGCCGGCGGCCGCGCGCCGCTTGGCGATGGCGGCGAGCCGTCCATTGTAAAATTTTATAATCGCAGCGGCGATACGCCCCGGCTTTCCCTCGAAGGGCAGGCGCGAGAAGGTCTCTTCCGGATTGCGATATGCAGAAGCAACCAGGCCAACGTAATAACTTGAGACATCGAGCAGCAATGCCGCCGACATCAAGTCCGCTTCACCGAGATAGAAATATTTGTCTTTGTAGAGGGACTCGAACCAGCCCCGATACATCAGTGGATATTGTTTGTTGTAATAATCGACGACCGAGCTCACGTCTTCACCGCTGACGCTGCGCGCGAGCAGATCGGCAACGACATAGCTGGTGTAAGAACAGAAATCGAGCCCGGGGCTGTAGAGCGGATCGATGAATCCCGCGGCATCACCTACAGCCGCCCAGCCATTGCCGCACACTTTCTCGCTCTGATAAGCCAATGCCGAATAGGCATGCACATCCCCCTCGATCGGCTTGGCGTTGACGAAAATTTCGCGACCAACCGGATGCGCCATCAGGTGATCGTGCAAACGCTGGGCGAGATTTGGCCCAGGGGGCAATTCGAAAATCCGGCTGTCGTAGACGATACCGGCGCTGACATCGCCGCCTCGCAGCGGAATAATCCAGCACCACCAGCCGTATCCCATGAGATGGTTTGTCGCCCAGGATCGGCTGGTCCGACAAGCGTTGGCGAAATCGGGAAATTTCTGTCGCAGTTCGTAGCTGTCCCAGTCTTTCGTGTCAGTGAAGCGCGCCCATACCGCGTTGATCGGATGCTCGGTATTTGGCCGAAAATATCCGAGCATGCGTGAGATCAGGGCGGTGCGCCCGCTCGCATCGACGATCCAGCGGGTACGAATCGCACGATCTTCGTTCGCGAACGAAACGGCCACGGTTTGGCCTTCGCCACCGTCCAGTTGCAACGCAGTCACTTTCGCCGGACGCAGCAAGTCGCAGCTGGCTTTCACCGCCTGCTCCAGCATGTGGGAATCTAAGGTCGCGCGATCGACTTGAAAGCCGGACAGGCGCGCACCGTAGCGGGCGCCGACTTCGACGCAATCATCGAATGACTGTTCCCGGCGCTGGGAAAACCACATTCGCAACCCTTGTTTTGCAATGTGGTGATGACCCAGGTGCTGGGTCATCCCCAGAATGCGGGTCATGTAGCAACTGCTGATTTCGGTCGTTGATTCGCCCACTTTGCGATCGAAGGCGGCGTTCTTTTCCACGATCAGCACTCGGGCATTCGGGCAGCGCCGTTTCAGAACGACCGCGGTAGCCGCTCCGGAAAAGGCCCCCCCGATGATAACGACATCGTAATCCATGCAGGGCAAAAGCATGCGCGCTCTCGGCTCGAAAGGCAATTCCTGCTGAATAGCGTAGGCTAACGCGCCGTGATTTTCACCAATGGACGCGTAATTCTCTCCGATACCATTCGCGATGATCTCAATGTCGAGATTTGCGATGGCAAAATTGCGAGATTGCATTCGCGTAGCCGCGGCCTGGACGCAATCGATCTAAGCGGAAATTTCCTCGCGCCTGGCTTCGTCGATTTGCACGTTCATGGCGCTCTTGGACGGGACACGATGGAGATGAGCTTGGAATCATTTCAGGCGATTTGCGATTACCATTGCCGCGGGGGAACGACTTCGCTCCTGCTGACCACCGTAACGGCGGAGATCAAACGGATCATTTCTGTTCTCGCCCGGGTGAGAGAGTACCGCTCACAAATTCCGCTGATCGCTGGCGCGCATGTGGAAGGGCCTTTCATCTCGCCTCAGAAGGTGGGCGCGCAAAATCCGGAATTCATCTGTGAACCAACGCCGGGATTGACTGATCAGCTCCTGGCATACGCCGACGTCATTAAGCGCGTTACGATCGCTCCCGAAATAAATGGGGCGCTGCCATTGATCAAGCGATTTGCTTCGGCGGGCATTAACGTAAGCGGCGGACACTCCGACGCATGGGACGAAGAAGCGCGCGCCGCCTTTGAATGCGGAATGCGCAGCACCACTCACACCTTCAATTGCATGTCATCGGCGAGGCGCCGCGGGGTTTATCGAGTTGCCGGGTTGCTTGAGTTTGCTTTGGGCGAGACGAAACTGAATTGCGAACTGATCGCCGATGGTCATCACGTGTCCCCCACGCTGATGAAAATGGCTTATCACGCGAAGGGTCCAGCCGGAATATCACTCGTGACCGACGCGGTCGCCGGCGCGGGTTTGCCGAACGGGACGCCGTTTGAGGTCGGCGGGAAAAAATGCGTAGTCAAAAATGGGGTTGGCCTGCTCGCAGATGAGTCGGCCCTCGCCGGAAGTGTCGCTTCGATGCTCGATCTGGTGCGCACAATGGTGCGCCACGTCGGCATTCCTCTGGCCGATGCCGTCACCATGGCATCGCGCAACCCAGCACGCCAAATTGGTCTCTCCAAAAAGGGCGAAATCGCTATTGGAAATGATGCTGATCTTGTTGTTTTTTCACCAGAGTTCGAGGTGAAGCAGACGCTTGTTGCGGGGGAACAGATTTACCCGGGCTGATTACAGCTCGAGCAAGAACTTTGCGATTTCGAGGGAAGCGTCGGGCCGGCTGATTTTGGCAATATTTTTCGACCATTCGCGCAGCACTTTCGCGTCGTCCTCCAATGCACGGTGCAGCGCATCGACCACCTCATGGGTTGAAGACGCAACCACTCCCGAATTTGTTTCCACGATTAAGCGCGCGTTGCCCTCTTCCTGCCCTGGCACGACTTGATTGATAATCATCGGACAGCCGTGAGCAACCGCGGCAATTCCGTCGTCCAGCCGATGACCTCGAATTTTTGGGTGCTTAAGTTACGAATGGATTGAACCGCAAGTCGGAGCCTTTCGTCGTGGCCAACCGTTACAGTCAATTGCGTGTTTGGAATTACGGCGAGCTCGCGCACGAGGTCTGGTGCCAGTGCCTGGCCCGGCGTGATCATGTAGAGGATACGCCGCGGCGGATCGATCGAACGACTACTCCGTAAGCTAGGATCCGCAAAACGCGGGCTCACAGGAAATCCGAGCACTCGCAGCAGATGGCGCGACACGCCCGCGCGCGTAAGCACGTCGGCGGTCGGTTCGTTCGCGATAAGAAAACAGTCGGCGGAACAGCGAAACCAGATCGCATTGATTGTGATTGAGTCCGTGATCGCTACCACCCGCTTTGGCCGGGAGCCGTTCACCGCCCCGAAAGTTTCGTCGAGGAAATGCGGATAAGCTGGAAATACGGAAACGATCGCGTCCGGCCGATCCTGCCGGATAATTTCGGCCAGGCGCCGACGAGCCGGAAAGAACCAGCGCAGGCGGGTGCGAAATTCTTCTTGTTTGTCGATCCAGGAATAGAGCGATGCCCAGGCCTGGGGCAGGCGATTTATCCCTCTGAGGTAAGCGCGGCGTGCCACGGTATTAATCACACCAAATGTTTCGGCAAAAATATCGCGGATTTGGACTTGGGTTTCGGGGGCTATTTGTAGAAGTCCATCGCGAATTCCGCGCGCGGCGCTGTTGTGTCCTTCGCCGAATCCGGCGGTGAGAATGAGAATTTTTTTCACGTCAGGATTGGGCGCGGGGAGTTTAATGGATAATTGCGAGCGGCAAAGTACAGTTGCGCGAAATGAACACGCTCCGGCTCATCGGGCGGGCGACGCGGAGTCTGATCTGGGAGACAGCGACGGACAATACCACCGGTCTGGCGGCGCAGTTGGCCTACCAATTTCTCTTTACCCTCGCCCCCGGCCTGCTCTTTCTTTGGCATCTGCTCGGATTATTCGGTACCGACCCAGGGAAACTGCATCGCATTTTTGTCGTCTTGAAAGAATTTCTGCCGCCGGATCCCAAAGTACAGGATATTCTCGATTCCGCTCTGGCCAGCGTCGTTGTCACCGGCTCGAGCGGGTTAATCGCAAACGTTGGCATCGTCGCTGGGATTTATCTTGGGACGATGTTTATCAGCACGATCTCGCGCGCCCTCAGTCAAACACATGGCGTGGTGGAGGATCGACATTGGTGGTCGAAGTACATCATTTCTTTTCTGTTGCTGTTTTGGTTCGGGATCACAATTTTGATTTGCTTCAACGCCGTCGTCTTCGGCGAAACGTTGGCCGGGATCGCGGAAGTAAATTTCCAGCTGAAGATTCCTCTCCAGGAATGGGTCGCGGCC
>QHNB01000288.1 GCA_003217965.1 Verrucomicrobiota bacterium
GTTAACCTGCGGAATCGACTGGATATTGTATTGCTTCGCCACCGCCGTGTTCCAATTGACGATGTCGATCTTGCGCAGCGCGATCTGCGGATCAGCGCTGGCCATCTGCTCCAATGTTGGTGAGAGCTGTCTGCACGGACCGCACCAATCCGCATAGAAATCGACAATAGTCACATTGCCGGGTGCGAGATGCTTGCTTATATCCACCGAAGCGCCGTGACTGATCACCTCGACTGACTGGCCTCGATCAGCGACGGCTGCGGTGGCAGCAGATGTCCCAACTTTCTCCTTCTGATTTTGGGGCTGTCCTTGTCCGATCCAGTATTTGTTATTTTGTTCGGCTACTTTCCGTCGCAATTGCTCCTGCTGCTTTTCATAGGCTGCCTGACCAGCAGTCACCTGGGCCGAGTATGCCGCCGCCTTCATGGGATTATAATGAAAACGTTCCCGAACCTCCTTGGGCAACTCCGTGAAATAGACTTTTGAGATCCCCGAACTGCTGATGAGGACAATGCCATCCGGTTCGACCCGGCTCACGGTTACGTTTTTGTATTCTTTGCCGTCAATCGCTTTGAAGTCCTCAGCAAGAGCAACCGGAACCAACGATAGGATCAAAAGGGCGACAATCTTTATCTTGCTTAAGGCCGCGAAAGACGGCGCGCGATAGCTCATATGACTACAGCGACAATTTTGTCTTGCGACAGCGTATTTGGTCAAGCTCAACCCTAAATGAAGCCCTGAAATTTTGTCGCCCACTTCGCGTATCGGGATAAAGTTTATCAGCTGGCACAGTAAGGCCGACCGCAAGAATGATGGAACGGATCAAGAACGCTCTGGCGGAAGTCCCTCGAGCCAGCGCTTCCACGATCCATTATCTTTACCTGGCGCGGATTCCTTTTCTTGGTTGAGTCGCCTTATTCGTCCTTCCTTTATTTGCGATATGGGTCGGGCGGCCTCTCGTTCTAGGAGCGTACGATTTGGCGTCCAGTGGCGAAGCGTTTTTCGTCGGGATCGCCTACGGATTAGCCGGTGGCACGCTGCTGACCTCCTTATCCTTTGCGCTCGACGCTGCCTAGCGCTTTAGGAATCATCGCCGCCGGCACTCAGGCGTTGCCGCGAAACGATGTCAGCCGAGATAAAGAAAGAGATCGAGCTGGAGATCGCTCACGTCTTGTTCATCGACATCGTCGGTTACTCTAAGTTACTAATCGATCAGCAGCGCGAATTGCTGGAGCTACTGAACGAGATTGTCCGTGGCACCGAGCAATTTCGTAAGGCCGAAGCCATTAGTCGCCTAATTACTATTCCTACCGGCGATGGCATGGCCCTGGTGTTTTACAACACGCCGGAAGCGCCAGTGGAATGCGCGCTAGAGATCAGCCGCGCAGTAAAGGAACATCCTGAGCTCAAGCTGCGCATGGGCGTGCACAGCGGCGCGGTCAGTGGCGTGATCGACGTGAGCGGCCGCGCGAACATTGCCGGCGCGGGCATTAACATTGCCCAGCGCGTGATGGATTGTGGCGATGCGGGGCACATCCTTCTTTCGAGGCACGTAGCCGAAGACCTGGAACCGCTCGGCCATTGGCACCGACATTTGCATGACCTGGGTGAGACCGAGGTGAAGCACGGAGTGAAAATTTCCGTTGTTAACCTCTACACCGACGAAGTGGGCAATCGGGAAGTGCCCGAGAAACTGAAACAATTCTCGCGCAAAAAAGCTGCTGCTCGGCGTCGGAGGCGAGTGCTTACCATAGGTTTGTTGATCATCGCTGCGGCCCTGCCACTCGGCATCCTGACGTTTCTGCACCGAAGAAATGCGAATCTGACCGCCCTCCGGGCAGCGATCCCCGCAAAAAGCATCGCCGTGCTCCCGTTCAGTAACTTGAGCGCAAATCAGGAAAACGCATTTTTCGCCGATGGCGTCCAGGACGAAATTCTGACCAATCTTGCTAAAATCGCCGATCTGAAAGTGATCAGTCGTACCAGCGTGATGCAATACAAGAGCGCGGCGAAACGCAATCTACGCCAGATCGCGAGCGAGCTCGGCGTCGCTCATGTCTTAGAAGGCAGT
>QHNB01000175.1 GCA_003217965.1 Verrucomicrobiota bacterium
CATTATCGGCTGCGAAGCCTATATCACCACCGGTTCTTACAAGGATAAAACACTCGGAAGGGATTCTATATTTCATCTGACCCTCCTGGCGGAGAACGAGACTGGCTATCGAAATCTGGTCAAGCTCGTTTCCGCGGCGCATCTCGACGGATTTTATCATCGGCCTCGCATCGACAAGGAATTATTGGCGGGGCATTCGGCCGGCTTAATCGGCTTGAGCGGCTGTCTGGCGAGCGAGGTCAATACCGCGATTCAAAGCGGCAAGCTGGAGAAGGCGCAGCGTGTCACTGCTGAATATCGGGAC
The DNA here is from genome assembly GCA_003217965.1 of Verrucomicrobiota bacterium. Lineage (GTDB taxonomy): Bacteria > Verrucomicrobiota > Verrucomicrobiia > Chthoniobacterales > UBA10450 > AV69. Next base: position 305 of record QHNB01000175.1, read on the forward strand.
ATCTTTGGTGAGCAGAATTTTTTCATCGAGCTACACGATCATGGCATCACCGAGCAAAAGATTTGCAACACGCACTTGCTGAAATTCGCGAAGGAATTTGGACTTGGCTTGGTCGCAGCGAATGACGTCCATTTTTTGCGACGAAGCGATCACAAAGCACACGACGTTCTGATGTGCATCAACACCGGTGCGAAAGTGCAGGACCGGGACCGAATGCGTTACGAGCCGGAGCTCTATTTCAAATCGCCCAGAGAAATGCGCGAGATTTTTCACGACTTTCCCGATGCCATCAACAACACGCTTGAAATTGCCGCCCGTTGCCATCTTGAACTTGAATTCGGGCAATCGAAATATCCAGAGTACCCGGCGCCGGAGGGGAAAACGCGCGAAGCTTATCTGCGGGAGCTTTGCTACAAAGGCTTGCACGAGCGTTACGGCGAACGGGCGGCGAGCGATAAGGAATTGATTAAACGGCTCGACTACGAAGTCGACGTTCTCGAGAAGACCGGATTCGTCAGCTACTTCCTCATTGTCTGGGATTTCATTCACTTCGCAAAAGAGCGAGGGATCCCAGTGGGCCCGGGGCGTGGCTCCGCTGCCGGCTCGATGGTGGCCTACGTCCTGGGAATCACGGATATCGATCCACTCCAGTACGGGTTGATTTTTGAGCGTTTTCTCAATCCGGCGCGAATCTCGCCGCCGGATATCGATGTCGACTTTTGCGAAACCCGTCGCGGTGAGGTTCTCGATTACGTCCGGCGTAAATATGGGGAGCGGCGCGTCTCGCAAATCATTACTTTTGGCAAGCTGAAGGCGCGCAGCGTGGTGCGCGACGTCGGGCGCGTTATGGCGCTGAGTTATCGCGACGCCGATCGGATCGCGAAGATGATCCCGAACGAGCTCAACATCACGCTGAGTTCTGCTATTGAAAGGAATCCCGAGCTGAAAAGAGCGGTTGGCACCGAGCCGCAAACAAAGCAGCTCATGGAGTACGCAATGGCGCTGGAAGGTCTCTCCCGTAGCTCCGGCGTGCACGCCGCCGGTGTGGTCATCGCCGACCGCGATCTATCCGATTACGTCCCGCTCTGCCGCGATACCCACGGCACGGATATCGTCAGCCAGTACGCGATGGGTCCGCTCAATGATCTAGGTCTGCTCAAAATGGATTTCCTTGGGCTGAAAACGCTGACCGTGATTGAAGACACCGTCTCTTTGATTCGAAAACGGGTCCCGGATTTTTCATCGAAAAATATTCCGATGGATGACGCGGCTGCCTTCGGGCTCTACAACCGCGGCGAGACGACTGGACTGTTTCAGATGGAATCCGGCGGCATGACTTCGGTATCGAAGCAATTCGATGTGCAGAAGATCGACGACATTATCGCGTTAATCGCGCTTTATCGGCCGGGTCCGATGGAACTCATCGGCGACTACATCAAGCGCAAGAAAGGACTGACCAAAATTCGTTACGAGCATCCACTGCTCGAGGAAATCTGCGCCGATACTTACGGGGTCATGATTTACCAGGAACAAGTCATGGCCGCTGCTAGCAAACTGGCTGGTTATTCCCTCGGTCAAGCTGATCTGCTCCGGCGCGCCATGGGAAAGAAAGACAAGGAAAAAATGGCGAAAGAACGTGCCAACTTCATCGCTGGTTGTGCACGCACCAACAATATTCCGGAGAAAAAGGCCAATGCGATTTTTGATCTGCTCGAGAAATTTGCCGGTTACGGCTTCAACAAAAGTCATAGTGCCGCTTACGGTCTGATCAGTTATCAAACAGCCTACTTAAAGGCGAACTACCCAGTCGAGTTCATGGCTGGATTGCTCAGTAACGAAATCAACAATACCGAAAAAATTGCTGTGCTGGTTGCCGAATGCAAACGGATGGGAATTACTATCCTGCCGCCGGACATAAATCGCAGCGGGCTCAAGTTTATTCCGGAAGCGCTGGCGTCGAGTTCTGACAGAGGCGAGGGGAACGGGCAAAAACCGGCGGCGGCGGAGGCGATTCGGTACGGGCTGGCTGCGATCAAACACGTCGGCGAAGGAGCAATGGAAGTGACAATTCGCGAGCGCGAACGCAACGGGGATTTCAAATCACTGGAGGATTTTTGTAGTCGGCTCGATTCTCGAGTCGCCAATCGAAAGATGTTGGAGAGTCTCGTCAAATCTGGCGCTTTTGACTTCCTCAATCGCGAACGCGCCGAGCTCATTGCCTGTATCGATGATGCGCTCTCTGCCTCCGTCTCTGCTCATCGCGATCGCGTCGCCGGCCAGGTTTCCCTTTTCGGGCACGGGCCCGACGAACTCCCATATGCGCGCAAGCGAATGGTAACGCCATGGACCAATCGGGAGAAAATGACCTTCGAAAAAGAGTTGCTTGGTTTTTATGTCACCGGGCATCCGCTCGATGCTTACGCGGCGACGATTGCCAAAGGAAATTATGAAACGATCGCGTCGCTGAATGAATTGTCAGACCGGGCCGGCTTCCGGGTCGCCGGTGCGATTTCGCAGGTCGATAAGAAATTTACGAAGAAGGAAGGCAAACCATTTGCGGTGATTTGGATCGAGGACTTGACCGGAACGCTTGAGCTCGTGGTCTGGAATGAGCTTTACCTGGAATGCGCGGAGAACCTTGTTCCTGGCAACGTGGTCGCCATTCGCGGAAAGCTTGATCTGCGCGACGAGTCACTCCGCGCCACGGCGGAGAAACTGCGAATCCTTTCGACCGATCATGCGAGCACGCCAAGCGACATGCCCTCGGATCCTGTTCCTCCGCTGTGCCTTCGGTTCTCGCACGATGCCGGAAGTGAGGAGCTGCGCGAAGTGCGCGAGATTCTTTCGTCTTCGCCCGGGCGAACGCCGGTCGAGTTAATTTTCGAAAGCGAGGCCGGAGAAGCAGTGCGGGTCAATGCCGGAGCGAATTTTTGCGTCACGCTCAACGCCGACCTTCGGGAAAAGTTATCTCGTTGGCTATCGGCGACTTTAACCGAAGCCATTGCCGCTAAGGGGTCGGAGATGGAGTAGGGGATGGTTCCGCGGGAGCGGGAATATTGATCCGCAAAGGCTGGCCGTCTTCGTTTTCGTCACAAACGCTTAGCGGGCCCATTGCATCCAGCAGGAACTTGTTGCCCTCGATGCGGATTTTCGAGAATGGCTTCCCCGCATCGCTTCGGGTCAAAAGAATGCCATGGAGACAGGAGGCGCTATCTTCTGCGAGATCAGTGCGCAACTCGGTCGTGGGAGAGACAGTGATGCGCAGTTTTCGCGGTTCGGTTAGAACAACCTCGCCCGTAAATCCAGCTCTGAGATCACCTTCGTCGATGTCGAGCTGATCAATGGTAAACGACTGATCGTGCCACGATCCTTGGGCGGAGATGGAGAATGGATTCGCCTCGGCGTAGAGCGTTGTCCGGGATTGGCTCGCATCACCGCTCGATTCAACTTTGCCTTTGAGCGGGCCGGCCAATTTTCCAACCAGCGGTGCTTGCAGCGGGTAGTCGCCGAGTTCGCGGCACGAAAATTCTGCTGATAATTCAATGGCGCGATTATGCGCAAAATCGACGCTGCCTTGCGCACGCAGGAAATCATCGTCCCGTTTCAATTCGAATTGATCGAGCCGCACTCGCTTCGAATCGAGACCGACGCGGGCCGTCAGGGAATGAACTGGAGCGTAGAAGATCTTTAACCCATCACCGGTGATCGCCAGCTCGCCATCGATGCTTCGCTCACGCGTGTGGACGCGCCCGCGGACAGATAACGTGCCGCCGAAAGCGTCGCCTGACCCGCCGAAGAGTTCCGCGAACTGTCCCAGATCATTAACCGAAGCAATAATGTCGCCGCGAAAATCAGGATTAAGCCAGTCCGAGCCAACAACGGTTTCACCGCTCAAAGTCAGCTCATTGCGGCGTTGCTTTATGTAGAGCTGCTGCAACTGAATGGTGCGCCCGTAAAAATTGGCGCCGAGCATGATGGCGTCAGCTTTTCGTTCCCGCCAACTGAAATCGATCAGCTCAGTCCAGATTGAGGCCGTTGCGTGCAGAACGTCGCGAGGATCGCCACGAAAAGTGAACTTTGATGCGCGAACTGATCCACGCACCGTTTCGGTTGCCCCCAGCGCCGTGGCCAGGCGCGGAAGCGAAATTCCTGACGCGGTGCCGGCCAATTCCCAGATCCGTGCTTTCTCGTAGCGTTCGGTGGTGACATTGGCCCGCATGTGGCCGCCAAAGGCGCTCACGCTCAATTCCGTCCCAAGGCGCGCTGCCCCCAGACGGCTGAGATCGAACATAAGTGAATCGATCGTGAGCCCATCAATGAGACGAAGCGAACCCAGAGTGAGATGATTGTCCTCCCATCGTGCGACTCCGTGGACGTCCGCGAAAATTTTTTGTAAGAGCGGTGCGTGAATGGCAATCGAACTGGCCGAAACGACGCCGCTCCGAGTAGCCGCGGCGAAAATAGTCGCGTCTCGCAATTCCACTTGGACCATCGGCTGTTCGAGACGAATTTCATCGGCCGAAATTTCGAAACGGGCAGGCAACAGTGCGGCCAAAGTTGCCCATTGAATTCCCTGGGTTGATCGCGCGGCCCGACTGCGGAGAAAAATACGTGCATGTTTCACACGGATCGAGCGCAGCGGATGCGATTTGTCTTTCGTGCCGAAAATAGCGGCAAAGCCCAGGCCCGCTTCAACTCTTGGAGCAGTGAATTCAAAATGAACCCCTCCGACTCCCGCGGTTGTAATTTGCAGGTTCCGAATTTCAAGCGGTCGGAGAAAAGGTGCATGAATGTCGCTGAAGCTAATGGCCAGCCCGGAACGGGCGGCTTCAAAACGCAGCCAAATCGGGATGCTGCGTTCCATAATCGGCGGCACCAATAAGCTGGCGAGCGACAATGCCAGCAGCACAAAACTGAGCGCGAGCAGCAATTTCTTTCTTGCGGGCATGACGCTGTTTTACCGGCGAACTAAGGTGGCAGAAAGCGACATCATTCGCGTGCGCTTACGTCGTAAAACACTACCTGAATAGGAGAACTCGTCCTTATCCGAGTTGTGAGTTGTCTGCGAAACTCATCTTCCGCCTGCTCCGGAAGGCGGCGCTCACTGGCCCGCTCGCGCGCTAGTCTGGCGAGCGTGGCTAGCTCTGATTGAACATCTGCGCCGGAAATGGGATTCCAGAAGCCGTTTTCAAAGGCGAGCACATCGAGCGCGTTCTGTTCAAGGCCGAGAATTTGGGCGTGCGGAAGACGCACGACAATAGCCTCCGGCTGCACGTTCACACTGATTTCCTGGCGCAGATCGAAGCCGGCCTTAGCCGTGAATGTTCCATGCAGTCGCAACCGTTTCGAACTGCCAGCCCAGCTATGTAGAAATTCATGTTCCACCTCGACCCGCTGCGAGACAAGCGCGAGCTCGTTAACCGCCGTTGTTTGCTCGAAGTAAACGCGTTCATTGATCGTGACCCGCGGCTGGACCTGCGCGATCTGCACGATCGCGTTCCGCATGTCGCGGCCCAACCGTTCCAGCTGATCTACAGTCATCTTGGCCGCACGGCCTGGGAGCGAGGTGCAGCGCTCGAAAATAAAGACCCCGGCCGCGATCCCGGTCAGGGCGATGATCATCAAGGCAAACGTCCAATTGAAATGTCGCCGCAAAGAAGGCCGATCGTCCATTCGCCGAAGAAGTACCGCCCTCCGCACCCGAATGGGCACGAAGGGCGGCTGTTCCCCCCAGAACAATCCTAGAAAACTGCCGTGCTAGTACGCGCTATTGCCAACTGTCGCAACAAAATTCTCACGGCGGGATGCAGCGTCCTTATGCTGATGTCATAATTTAGGCGGTGAAATTCGCCGTCAATGATGGGATATTAATTTTCTGCGTGCTGTCGTTTCAATGCTGACCAATCTGCGGCTGCGCGATTTCCGCGGCTTTGAAAATTTGGCGGTTGACCTCGGCTCTGGTGCTAATTTTTTTCTTGGGCCGAACGGGCAGGGGCAAGACGACGATCCCCGAGGCGGCGCGCGTTCTGCTGTGCCGGAAGTGAGCCCAAAAATTAGACCGTCCCAACGTGTCAATCCCGAGCAAATGAGAGGGACCCGCGAGTATCAGCGTTGGCCGCAATTAGTTTATGTAGTGATTGTGAGAGATACCGCATCGGACGGACGCGCATTGTCTTGTTGTTGGCGTAATAGCAGGGGCAACTTGCGCAGTCGCGCACGTGCTCTTACTTAAAAACGTGCGCGAACTAGGCGGAGAACAATCGGAAAGCTACGCCGGGTCTTTTCTCGTCGCCCATCCCACCATGGTCGATCCGAATTTCCGGCGGGCCGTCTTGTTTATCTCGGCCCACAGCTCGGATGATGGAGCAATCGGCATCATTTTGAATCGGCCTCTCGATAAGAAAGTGAGCGAGCTGGTAACGGAAATGCCTCCTGACGGTCTGGAAAACGTCCCGGTTTTTTTTGGTGGCCCAGTCCAGCGCGATCGGCTGATGTTTGCCGCAGTCGAATGGAAAAGCGGCGAGGGATTGCAGCTGAATCCCAATGTTAATATCGAGGACGCGAATGAGCGCGCGAGTAAAGATCCCAATTCGGTTCGCGCCTTCATCGGTTATGCTGGGTGGAGCGCCGGTCAACTTGAGGCCGAGATGAAGCAGAACGCCTGGATTGCACAAAAGGCAAATCGCGCCGCGCTGAAAATTGAACGGCTGCCAAAGCTTTGGTTCGATATTATGCGCGGCCTTGGACCGTGGTTCAAAATGTTGAGCGCAGCGCCGGACGATCCATCATTAAATTAGCGGCACGGATTGGAGACGAGCGAAAGGCCTTTTGCATGAGTCTCTTCGCGCGCGTGTAGAGTGGAAACGACAATATCAGCACTTGGATGATCACTTGAATCCAACCGACGCCCAATTCCCTCGCAGCAAAAGCTCCAACGGCGCGATTGACTCGCCATGCCTCACTGGTCACTAATCATTTGGCGATGATCATCGGCGTTCCTAAAGAAATTAAAGAGCAAGAGGACCGTGTCGGCTTATTGCCTTCAAGTGCGCGGGTGTTAACGAATCGTGGGCACACCGTCGTGGTCCAAAGGAATGCCGGCGTTGGCTTGGGTTATCCAGATGAAGATTACGCGAAAGCCGGTGCTGAAATCGTTGGCTCGGCCCAAGAAATCTTCAAGCGCGCGGATTTGATCGTGAAAGTGAAGGAGCCATTGCCGGCGGAGTGGCCGCTGCTGCGCAAAGATCAAATTCTTTTCACTTATTTACATCTCGCCGCGAGCAAGCCCCTTACTGAAGCATTGCTAAAATCGGGCGTGACCGGCGTCGCCTACGAAACCATCCAAATCGGAAATCGTCTGCCGCTACTGGAACCGATGAGCGAAATTGCTGGACGCATGTCTGTCGTGATGGGTGCGTATTACCTGGCGAGACACAACGGAGGAACCGGCGTCTTACTCGGCGGGGTCCCTGGAGTTTTGCCAGGACGTGTCGTCGTGCTGGGTGGGGGAACAGCCGGCGTCAACGCCGCGCGCATGGCAACTGGCCTCGGCGCCGACGTCACTATTCTTGAGGTCGACCTCGAGAGGATGCGTTTTCTCGACATCACGATGGATAACGCGCATACGCTCTACTCGAGCGAAGCACACTTGCACGATTTGATGGCGACGACGGACTTGCTCATTGGCGCGGTGCTGGTGCCAGGAGCCAAAGCGCCAAAACTGATTACGCGGGCGATGTTGCGAAAAATGAAACCAGGCAGCGTGGTGGTGGATATCGCGATCGATCAGGGCGGATGCGCGGAAACGTCGCGTCCGACAACCCACCTCGATCCCGTTTATGTCGAAGAGGGCGTAACTCATTATTGCGTGGCAAACATGCCCGCGGCATATGCACGCACTGCCACACAGGCACTTACGAACATCACAGCACGATATGTTGAACTGCTGGCCGATCTCGGACTCGAGGGCGCGTGCAAAAAACAGCCAGCACTGGTCGGCGGTGTCAACACGCACCGTGGAAAACTCACCATTCGAGCTGTTGCCGAGGCCCACGGGCTACCGTTTGAGCCCGCATTTTGACAGCGGGTTGAAGTTTCTCAGCCGCGACATAATTCCATGTCGGCAAGGCCGAAATACCAGCTTGCACCGAATATTTGTGTGACCCAGTATGGGTCGATCACAACTTATGAAGAAATACATTTGCATTTTGGCTGGCGCCGCGTCCTTGCTCGCGGCTTGTGAGCAAAAAACGGAGACAGTCAATCCGCCCCCCGAGAAGAAGACGGAGAGTAACACCACGGTGGTGAATCCTTCGCCGGCAACATCGACGAAGACAGAATCCAATAC
>QHNB01000176.1 GCA_003217965.1 Verrucomicrobiota bacterium
AGTTCTCGGCGCGGATGGTGTGCAGCGAAATAGATTGCTTCGGCCGCCACTTCCGGTTGAAAGATCGGTGGGACCGGTTGGGCTTTGCGAGGAAGGCGACTTTTGACCCAACCAAATTGCGGTGTGTTGAGCGCGGACATTTGAATCATGCAAAGCTGAACGGAACTCTTGTCGTGGAGCAGTTCGCAACGAAGTGAATCGCAAAAACCCTGAATCGCGTGTTTGGCGGCACAATAAGCCGATTGCAAGGGAATGCCACGATAGGCGAGCGCGCTGCCGACCTGAATGATGACACCGTGATCGCGGGGCAGCATCCGCTTCAGCGCAGCGAGGGTAGCATAGACATAGCCTAGGTAGGTTACTTCGGTCACGCGTTTGAATTCGGCGGGCGTCATCTGCTTGACCGGCGAAAAGACGGAGGTCATCGCGTTATTGATCCAGATGTCGATTTTGCCGAGTTCAGCTTCAATTCTTTCCGCAGCAGCTTCGATCTGCTCGGCATCCGCAATATCAACAAGTGCGACAAGCACCTTGGCTCCCAATGCCTCCACTTCTTTCCGGGTCGCTTCCAATCCATCGCGTCCGCGCGCCAGGAGCGCGATCTGCGCGCCAGAGCGTGCAAATTTGCGGGCGGTTGCGCGGCCGACGCCGGCAGATGCGCCTGTGATCACTACGTTGCCAATCGAACCACTCATGAAAAATTCGCCGTTTCCCCAACTTAACGCGGCCGATACCTTCAGTGGTTTGTAAAACTATATTAAACGTGAGCGCGAGCACTCCTAAGATTAACGATTACGCCGTTATCGGTGACGGCCGGTCCGTGGCACTAGTCTCCCGTAATGGATCGATTGATTGGCTTTGCTGGCCACGCTTTGATAGCGCGTCGATCTTTCAAAAAATTCTTGATCCTGAAATCGGCGGCACCTGGAGCATTCGACCTGCGCAACAATCGCAAACAACCCGGCGTTATATCGACAATACGAATGTCCTTGAAACTGGATTCCATCTAGATTCGGGAAGAATTGTACTGACCGACTTCATGGCGGTCACGTCTGAAGAAAAAAAGCGCGCTATCCTCTGGCCGGAGCACGAACTCATTAGGCAAATCAGATGCGATTCCGGCGAAGTTCGATTGGTCGTCGATTTCAGCCCAAGGCTAGATTACGGGCGAGTTGCTCCAATAATCAAAAATGGCGGAAATTTTGGCTGGCAGATCGAGATCGGCACATGCGTCTTCACGCTGCGTAGCGACGTCGATTTTGCTGGGCAAAACTCTGCCGCTTTATTCGCGAATTTTACACTCAAAGCTGGCGAAGCCGTTGCGTTCTCATTCACCTACGGCAGCGAGGGGCCGGCCGTCATTCCGCCATTGGGCGATTCGATTACGGAGAAATTAAATCTGACGATCGATTGGTGGCGGCGCTGGGTGGAAAAAGCCAATTACGATGGACCATATAGCCGTCATGTCCTCCGAAGCGCGCTTGTGCTCAAACTTCTATCCTACGCGCCATCCGGCGCGATTGTCGCTGCACCCACGACGTCGTTACCCGAATCGATCGGTAGCGATTTGAACTGGGATTATCGCTTTGCCTGGCTGCGAGATGCCGCTTTTACCGTCCATGCCCTTTTTGGTCTCGGCTACAAAGACGACGGGGAGGCATTCGTTAATTGGTTATTGCACGCCACCCGCCTGACCCGGCCAAAACTACGCGTCGTTTACGACGTTTTCGGCGAACGCCCGCCGCCGGAGCGGGAGTTGCCCTATTTAAATGGATATGCCAACTCGCATCCGGTGCGAATCGGTAATGCGGCGAGTGAGCAGGTGCAGCTGGACATTTATGGGGAAGTAGTCGAAGCCGTTTCGCATTTTATCGGCGAGAACAAAAAACTCGACCGAGACATGCAAAAAATGCTGCGCCAATGTGCCGAATACGTTTGCGCGCATTGGCGCGAGCCGGACAATGGCATCTGGGAATATCGCGACAAGCAACGACATTACACGCACTCGCGCCTGATGTGCTGGGTCGCGCTCGATCGCATTTTGAACATGCAAATGCGCGGTCAACTTCGCGGGATCGACGTTGCAAAATGCGAGGCGGAGCGACTCCGGATTCGGCAGGAGATCGAACAGCATGCCTGGAACCCAAAGCTGCAAACGTACGTCCACGCTTGCGGAAGCGATGTTGTTGATGCCAGCGCTTTGCTGCTGGCATATCATGGATTCGAGCAAGCCAACTCGGAGAGGATGCAGCGGACGCACCAGCGCATCCGCCAAAGGTTAATTCCTCGTGCCGGACTGGTCTATCGGAACGAACGTAGTCTCCAATTGCGCGAAGGCGCCTTTGCGATCTGCAGTTTCTGGGAAGTCGATTTTCTGACCCGCGCTGGAAAATTTGGGGAAGCGCGTGAAATCTTCGAAACAACGCTTTCTTATGCGAATGATGTCGATCTTTTCGCAGAAGAAATTGATGTCAGGACAGGCGATGCACTGGGAAACTTTCCGCAGGCCTTTACACATCTCGGCGTTATCAACGCCGCGCTTGCTTTAGATGCCACCGAAGGCCGCGCGCCCAATCTGATTGGGGAATCATGAACTGGAGCAGTTGGCTGTTGTGGGGCTTCGCCAGCACGGTTGTGCTCACATCGATTCTATCAGGAAGTCAAGGCATCGGAATGACGCGCATGAATATTCCCTATATGCTCGGCACCATTTTCACGCCGAGCCGCGATCGGGCGAAGTTCATCGGATCTTTTTTCCATTTCGCCAACGGCTGGCTTTTTTCTCTACTGTATGTGGTGGCGTTTCAAATTATCGGGAGATCGAGCTGGTGGTTTGGCGCGCTCATCGGGCTTGTGCAGGCGGGATTTGTCCTCACGATGTTGATGCCGGTTTTGCGCCGATCTCCGTCGTTTTCGCCCATATTGTTTTCGGGATAATCTTGGGCGGCTTTTATTCGGTCAAATAGACGGGCTCCGAGTTATAATGTCGAACATGGCAATGGCCTGGCTTCGGATGGGAGCAGCACTTTGTTTTCTGGCCGTCGCGCTTGGGGCATTCGGCGCGCATGCCTTGAAGGCAACTTTGCTAACGCATAACTCGCGAGATGTCTGGAATACCGCCGTTCTGTATCATTTTCTGCATGGCCTCGCTTTAGTGACGCTTGGCTATCATGCTGGCAGCCGCGTTGCCTGTTACCTTTTTTTCGCCGGGATTTTGTTGTTTAGTGGCAGCCTTTACGCTCTCGCGCTCACAGGAGCCAATTGGCTTGGCCCAATTACCCCCTTGGGTGGCCTTTGCTTTCTGGCCGGCTGGGCCTGGCTTCTTTTTTCTCCGGGCTGAGCTACTAGCGGAATTGTGCGGCGCGCTTGTTAGACGCCCTGATTTTTAATAAGATCGCGTAACGATGATTCCTGGCTTCATCGATACGCAGCGCGCTGCAGCGACCGTCCTCGCCTTTTTTGCCACCTACTTCATTGCCCTGACCATCGGGCGATTCCTCAAACGTCGCGCCGGTGTGCCGCTTGGGCTCGCGTTCCAAATCTTTTGTCTCGCTCTTGCCTTTTACACGGGAATGCGCGTTTACGGGGTCCGTGCCGACTTGGGAAATCACGTCGGCGCCGTTCTGGTCTTACTCAGCACCGCAATCGTGGTCGCTCTGATCGATCGCTACGTTTGGGATGCCTACTTTGAGCGACGCAAACAGACGCCCATCCCGAAATTGCTGCGCGAAATGGCCGCGCTCCTCATCTTCCTGATCGCCCTGTTAATCGTCCTGAGCGTCGGTTACCACGCCGAACGGGAATTGAAGGGACTGCTCGCAGGGTCCGGCATCGCGGCACTAATTCTTGGCTTCGCCGGTCAAAATCTTCTTGGCGGCTTGGTTGCGGGAATCACGTTGCAAATTAGCCGGCCCTATCGCGTCGGCGACTGGCTTCGGGTAGGTGATAACTATGGCGAAGTGATGGAGATCAACTGGCGCGCCACGCGCTTACGCACCAACGACAACATCTACGTCGAGGTCCCGAACAACGAAATCATCAAGCAAACGATCATCAATTTGCATTATCCGAGCGGACTGCACGCGATGCGGATGCGTATTGGAGTTGATTACAAGGTGCCACCCAATCGTGTCAAAGATGCGCTTTTTCGCGCAGCCAATAATGCTGAAAATGTTGTCAAAGATCCTAGGCCAAAAATTTTCGTGGTCGATTTCGGCGAATCCGCCGTCACCTATGAGGTCAAGTATTACATCAATAATCACGCTCTATTCAACGAAGCGAGTGACGCCATTCGCACCAACATCTGGTATGAGCTGAAACGGGAAAAAATTCCGATTCCTTTCCCCATTCGCACCTTGCAATTCGATCGCCGCCGGGCAAAGCCGGTGCAGGAAGGGGAAGACGAAGCACGCGCTATTCTCCGAGGCGAACAGTTATTTCAATGTCTTTCCGATGCACAGATCGACAATTTGCTTGCCCGCTCCCGTTTGAATCATTTCGGCCGTGGGGAACGACTGATCGAGGAGGGAGCGAGCGGCGATTCAATGTTTGTCTTGTTGCGCGGGACCGCCAATGTTTCGGTGTCGAAGAACGGAGCTGCGATTCGGGTCGGGTCCTTACACTCTGGCGATTGTTTCGGAGAAATGTCATTGCTTACAGGGGAGCGTCGGACTGCAACGGTACGGGCTGACGGTGATTGTTACGTCCTCGAGATTAGTAAGCCTGTAATGGGGGAAGTCATTCGGCAGTCACCGGAGTGTTTAAATCAACTGAGCGAATTGCTGGCAAAGCGGAAGCTGGAAACGGAAGGCATCATTAAAGATGCCAGAGAGTCGCAAACGGAGACGGCAAAGCAGCGCGAATACAGCGCAAGTTTTCTCCGAAGGCTGCGCACTTTTTTTGAGCTTTAGAAGTCGCGGGCTCAAACGACGCTCCTGCGAGCGACAAGCACCTGCCAACTGTGAATCGCGGTTGCGACTGCCCTGATTCTGCCTAAACTCCGGCGCTTTCACCGGGTTATGACTTTGTCTCTCGCGCTTGACCTCCTCTATTCCGGCGTGCGTTTGTCGCTGGTCTGCGCGGGCGCCGGCCTGGTCTTTGCGTTCGTTCTCATTGCCATCGTTATCCGCTCCTCGCCTGGAAACGAACGGATGCGGCAGATTTCCAACGCGATTCAGGAAGGCGCCAAGGCATATCTAAATCGGCAAATCATGACCATCAGCATGATCGCGACGATCATTTTCCTGCTTCTCTTCTTCTTCAAAGATCATCCGACCGCCGTTGGCTTCGTCATCGGCGCATTTTGCTCCCTGGCTGCTGGTTACATTGGGATGCGTATCGCCGTTCTGGCCAATACGCGGACGACTGAAGCGGCCGCGAATCGCTCCCGGACGGCCGCACTTCGCATGGCATTCAACGGTGGCGCGGTTACCGGCCTGCTGGTGGTCGGGCTCGCTTTGCTAGCCGTGGGCGTTTTCTACAGTTTGGCCGGCAAAACAGTCGGGCACGACATCGCGGTCCGCAGCTTGGTAGGACTAGCCCTCGGTGGCAGTTTGATCAGCGTTTTCGCGCGACTCGGTGGCGGAATTTATACGAAAGCAGCCGATGTCGGAGCCGATCTTGTCGGCAAAATCGAGAGTGGTCTCGAGGAAGATGATCCCCGCAATCCGGCGACAATCGCGGACAACGTAGGGGACAACGTTGGTGATTGCGCCGGAATGGCGGCTGACGTCTTCGAGACTTACGCGGTCAGCTTGATCGGAGCGATTCTGGTCGGTGCCCTTACGGTAGCAAACGCGCCGGCAGCGATCGTTTACCCCTTCGTTCTCGGCGGAATCTCAGTTCTCGGTGCTGTTTGTGGAATTCTGTTTGTGAATTTCAGCGGGGGTAAACCGGCCGGTGTGCTCATGAGCGCGGTTGGTATGAGCGCGCTCGTGTCAGCCATCCTGTTCTGGCCCGCCACCCATCGGCTTTTTCCAAACGGCGTGATGATCGCGGGCTTTTTGCGTTCGCCAAACGACCTCTATTTCGCGTCGCTCATCGGTTTGCTCATGACCGGGATAGTCGTTCTGATCACCAATTATTACACCTCGACCCGTTATCGGCCGGTGCAAAAAATCGCGCGGGCTTCCGAAACCGGACACGCCACCAATATTATCGCTGGCCTGGCTGTCGGACAGCATGCAACCGCATTACCGGTTGGCTTCATTGGCATTGCCATCTTGTTCAGTTTTCATTTCGCCGGCCTCTATGGAATCGCCATTGCGGTGATGTCGATGCTGTCGATGGCGGGAATTATCATCTCACTCGATGCTTTTGGTCCAATCACCGACAACGCCGGTGGGATCGCGGTGATGAGCAAGTTGCCCAGGCAAGTACGTGCAGTGACCGATGAACTCGATGCCGTCGGCAACACCATGAAAGCAGTGACGAAAGGCTATGCCATCGCTTCTGCCGGCCTGGCTGCATTGGTTTTATTCGGCTCCTATGTGGAAGAACTGAAAGCGCACCTGACGCGCAACGGCCAGCACTTCGAATTCCAATTTTCATTGACCGAACCTAAGGTCATCATCGGCCTTTTTATCGGTGGATTACTTCCGTTCATTTTCACCGCCTTCAGCATGGACGCAGTCGGCAAGGCCGCCGGCGCCGTGGTGCGAGAGGTACGCCGACAACTGCAGGCCAAACCGGGAATTCTTCGCGGAGAAGACACTCCCGATTACGGCACCACCGTCGATATCGTGACCAAAGCGGCCCTGCGCGAGATGATTGTGCCTGCTCTTTTGCCGGTGCTTTTTGTGATTTTGGTCGCGGTAATTAAACCGCTGGGACCGGTGGTGCTCGGCGGCATGCTCGTGGGGACGATTGTCACAGGGTTATTTATCGCTATTGCGATGACCTCAGGTGGTGGGGCCTGGGACAATGCAAAAAAGTTTATCGAAGAAGGACATTTTGGCGGCAAAGGTTCACCGGCGCATGCAGCCTCGGTCACTGGCGATACCGTCGGCGACCCCTACAAGGACACTGCCGGTCCCGCCATTAACCCGATGATCAAAGTCGTGAACATTGTCGCCATCTTAATTATCCCGATTTTCTTTTAATCGGCCAGCGAGTGGGTAGATTGGGTTCGATGGCACACGAAGCGCGCGATTTTCAAATCGTCTCTTCCACACATACGCCGGTTTTGCAAAAAGCCTTGGCCAAGCCGGACCCGAGCGCAACGCCGTTTAAGATTGTCATCGATCCGAAAGTCCGCATGGACCTGCGGCGTGCCCTGATCGATTTGATCGATTATCATGACGAAGCATTGGCCGAGCATTTTGCTGAAGGCAAACTGGCACTCGATTCTTATAAGGAATACATCGAATTATTTGCCCTCAGCTTAAAGGAAACGATGGAAAGCCGCGAAGGTGTTGCTTATTTACTGCGCTCGGTCGGGTTCGACGTGCGCCCGGACGAGATCAACCTCAATCCGGAGTTACGTTGGAAAAAAGGCGGGCCGGGTGCCTTTGGATCGACCCTGCTCTAGGACGTTTCCTCCACGTCCCTACCCGATTCAATTAGGTCTCGCCTTTGCGGATCTGGATCAGATGGCATGCGGCTTGTTGCACTTGACGCGCATGCACACGATCTCTTTTCGGAAAAGGCTTGGTAACATTCCATTTGCGTGGCAGACTCGCGTGAATTTCCCATGAGCGATTCGCTCGCCTCTGCTGCTCGCATCAAGTTCTGGGGTGTCCGCGGGTCGATCCCAACTCCCGGACCGTCGACTGTTCGTTACGGCGGAAATACCAGCTGTGTTGAAATTCGAGCTGACGGCGAGATCATTGTGCTCGATGCCGGCTCGGGGATTCGTCTCCTCGGTCAATCACTTCAGCGGGAGTTTGGCTCGGAGCCAATCAATCTGGCGCTCCTCATTACCCACACCCATTGGGATCACATCCAAGGCCTTCCCTTTTTTCTGCCCGCTTATAGCCCCAACAACCAGATTCGCGTCTTTGGTTACGACGGTACCCGCACCCGACTCGGCGAAATTTTGGCCGATCAGATGGCGACGCCGTTTTTTCCAGTCAGTCTTTCCGAGCTCCCGGGAAAGATTGCAATTGAAGAGCTGAAAGAAATGGAATTTGAGATTGGCAGGGTACGGGTGCGCTCCAAGTTCTTAAATCATCCAGGTGTTTGCGTGGGATATCGCGTTTATACCAGTACCGGATCGATTGCGTTCTTGCCGGATAACGAGCCATTTGAGCAACTCGAGGAGCAAATGCGTAATCGGGGTATCGAAAACAATGGAGTTCGCCAGTTTAAATCTCCCCGGGATGAGCGCGCCGATCTGGTCGAATTCTTACGTGAGACCGATGTCTTGATCCTTGATGCGCAATACACCGACGAGGAATATCAAGCCCATCTCGGTTGGGGACATGGCTCGATCAGCAGCGTTGTTTCCCTGGCAGCCGAGGCCGATGCCAAGCGACTGATTCTCTTTCATCATGATCCGAATCACGATGACGCCATGGTTGATCGCATGGTGGACAAGGCGCGAATGCAAATCGCGCAAAGTGGAAAGTCACTCACGGTCGAAGCAGCACAGGAAGGGAGCGAGCTAATTCTTAATTCGCCAGCCCTAGTGCGATCCGCTTGAAACAAGCGGATTTTGAGGCTTACTTTCCGCCCCCAAATTGCCTCGTGGTGTAATGGTAGCACCAGAGATTCTGGATCTCTTTGTCTAGGTTCGAATCCTAGCGAGGCAGCCAGCTGTTACGGAATCGTCGCGCCAAGACATTGTTCTCCTGTGGCGACACTATCGAGGCGACGAGGCAACCCCGTGCATCTGCAAATCCCAGCACAGGGATTCAGTTACATTCCGCTTTAAGTCCTCGTTCGTGATTCGTCGCCCAATTTCGCCAACAGGGCAGCTCAAACCCGCGAAAGATATAAGGTGGCTAGACGTTTAACAGTCGATCAAAGAATGCACGGTAGCGTTGCAGAGCAACCCGAAGATCTTCAGTTGAGACGTCGTCGCCGCGACCCCATTGTCCTTCTAATCGGGATCGCTCTTCCGCAAAACTGTTCGCCAATCGCTTAATTACTTCTGCGACAAGCGCGTCTGCCTGCTCAACCGAGCGCCGCGGTTCGTCCACAAACCCCGTCTGAATGTCCGTCCAGCGTTTGCGGAAGTCGTTCGCCTCATCCTCCTGAAACAGGGTCCCCGCCGCACCGTCGGATGACCCTTCGGCTCTATCCTCTGGTCGAGAACGTTCCAAGTCTTTCGCCACTTCGGCCGTCGAACTTGGCCGATCCGCCCTGCGCTCCCCGGCAGCGACATCGCCGGCGTTCGTCTCTTTAATTTTGGGTTCAATGCTCATCGGACTGCCTCCTTCGGTGTTGTTGGTTCTGCTAACAATTCTTCAAAAAGTGAGCGATAATGCACCATCGCCTGCCGTAAATCCTCGGTCGTCGCCTTGCCGCTCCGGTTGCGCAGGGCGATGTCGCGCGCGGCGCGATAATTCGTCACGACGTTGGGATGATCAACCGACATATCAGCGGCACGGTGCTCGAAGTCGCCAACAGGATATCCACGCGCCTGCATTATCTCTTTGACCAGTCCGTCGGCTTCGCCAACGGCCTGAGATGGTTCATCGACGAAACGTGCTTGCGTTTTCTTCCACGCCTCGGCAAAGCGACTTTGTTCCTCTGGTGCCAGCGACCGAATCTCGAGCTTGCGAACGCGCTTTTCCCTCGCCGCAAGTTCTGCTTCGGCCTTACGTTGATTGCCGTACTGGTCGACTGTTCGTTTGTACTCAGGTCCGAAGTGCTTACGCAGGCTTTCCGAACGGCGGCGTCGGACCAAAACGACTAGCCCAAACACGATCGCGACGATCACTATCGCTAGAATCACCAACCATGTCGTATTCACCTTGATCTCCTCGTTCTGTGGAAATTCCTTTTCCTCTTCATTTTACATCGTCGCAATGCGTTCTTAGTCCAGACACGTGAATAGATGCATCACATTCAATACGTAAACGCGCGGCCATGTGCGCGTCCCGATTTACTTGACAACGAAGGCTCTTGACCGCAGTTGCGCAAAATCGCGAGCTCGCCAGAGCGATCTAGAAATACCTCTACTTAGAAAGCGATGCGAGCCGCGAAAATGATGCTCGGGCTGCCCACATCGTATCGGCGAATGCCCACCGTCGAGAAATTCCCGATGTATGCGGCAGAGGCGGCAAAGGTCACGTATTCAATTGGTGTCCAGCTTAAAGTCGTCCCAACCGATAAATTGAAGTCTTCCCGAGAAGAGCTATCTGGATCGTTGAGGTAGAATTGCCACTCCGGCCGGACAAAGCCGCTCAGCTGAACAGTTGGGCAAACGTTGTAGATGGCAAGGGCGTTAAAGTAAGGCGCGATGCGATCGAAAGTAGATGGTTCTCCTTGCCGCCAATATGCTCCTCCGGACAGGCCGAAGGAGATAGGCGTTCCCGGTATGGAACCGACGTGAGTAATACTACCGTTGAGAAAGCCAAACTTATAGAATTGTCCGATAGATGGATGCTGCGAATAAAGGCGCGTGTAGGCATAGGAACCGTCGACGAACCAGCTCCGATCGTGTGTTAGGTTGTATCGCGCCTCCAGCTGAACGCTCTGCGAATCAAAATCTAACTCGGAGAAATGGTCGTAGCGGAACCAGTTTTGCTTAAAGGTTAATCGCGGAGTGAAATCGCGGGTGGCATAGGGAATAAAAGAGATGTCAGCGCGTCCATTCCAAAAAAATGCATTCTGCTCATTATTTCGAACCAGAAAGGCATTGGTTGTGAAATTAAGAGACTGACTGGTCGAAAAGGTGAACATGGGCGGCCGGGGCAGTCGCATGACCAGGCTAATGTCACCAAGTTCGGGATCAGTGATCGCACCCGTGACAGGCTGCTCGCCAATTGCCGTTTGATTCCGCGTCGTCAGCGACTGCCGGGTCTCGATCCGCGCGGCGTCCTCTTGTGCAAAAGAGTCTCCGCCGCCAGACAGCGCCGACGCCGCCATTACTATTACAAGCCGGCGACCAAAAAACCTAGGCTTCACTTGAATGAACAATAGAAACCTGGTTCGTTTTTAGCCCCCAGGTGGAACCTGGACTATCAATGATGTACTGTTTTGCTGAGGGCCTAAGTTTCCGGTAAGCAATTGAGTGCGGCCGTTAAAACTAACCCTTAAGCTAAACGGATCAGAAGGGTTT
>QHNB01000177.1 GCA_003217965.1 Verrucomicrobiota bacterium
ATTTCGCAGGGCGTGCGGGATTCGCGCTTACCCTCTCACGGTAAAGCCAACCGCGTTCCGCAATGAAATTGAATCAGGAACCAGGAGAGAGGTTTCCGGTTTCTGATTTCGAGAGTCCGCAAATCCGCACTTGTCGTGGCAGCCTGTCTCGGCTGCAATTCCGCCCCTTTTTAACGTTGTAACCCCTTTTAACCCTGTGACCTTTTCCTCTTCGGCACTCCGCGTTCCGCAATCCGCGCAGCTTCGGCGGCTTACCTCGTTCCTAGGTCGGCGACTTCCCAGATTGGGTGAAGTTCCCAAGCCGTACATCGCCAGGGCCTGGCAAGCCCTTCCGCGTTGACTTTCGCAATTGTGGCGCCGACCTCGGCCCGGCTGCCGTGTGCATCATCCCACATCACGAGGCCGGTTACGCGCACTTTGTGCGGGGCGTGCCCGGTGGGTTGCGGGGTATTGTCCTCGAGCCGGATATAAGCGGCTAAATCATCGAGGCGAATCCCAGTTCGATAGAGAACTCGCTCGGTCCTTGGCGTGATTTCACAAATAACGGCGGTAGGATCGCCAATACGCGGAGCATGATCTAAGGGAGCGTCCAGTAACTCCAGATGCCAGTCGTGGTATTCAGGATCGGCGCAATTTGTCGATTCCGCCGGACCGGAATAGGCCAAAACCAGCCAGCCAGTGAGAGTGATTACTTCTTTCTCGATTTCCAACAACTTTGCCTTCTGTTCAGCATTCAATTCGCTGCGGCCGTGCGGATTTCCTAGCTGCCGGTCGAATTCGCCTACACGTTCGAGAAAGAATTTCAGATCGTGCGGCGTTGATTCCGTGTTCAACATCGCACTGCGATTCTTACTCAGGTTGCGTTCCGCTTCGGCAGGATGCCTGGCAGAACCTGATGGCTTGCTGAGACAGGCCCATCCGGAAAGATCGAGATCGCGCAGCTCCAAGTCCCACGCGAAGACATTCAGCGCGAAATGCAGCCAGATCGCTCCGCCAGCGACCAACGCAGTCCGATACACCGCTGTCTTATACCATCAAACTTCAGATGACCCAATCCGCCGACTCGACAGCTCCGGCAGCAAGTCAAAATTCCTTCTTCGCTCTTACTTCCTGCTTGCTGCTTCTTCCTTCGGTTTAATGCGGTGCGTTTGCTTGTTCCGTAAACCGTCGCGCTGATGCTTTAGCTCCAGCACACCTTTTGGTTCTTTTCTAAGGGACTTTGGAACCATATCGCCGACCGGGCCTTTGGCGATAGTCGTGCCGCCGTCCACCACCCAAAGCGCGCCGGTCACATAACTCGCTTCATCGGACGCGAGAAAAGCATACACATTCGCCACTTCTTCGGGTGTTCCGCGCCGGGCCAGCGGCGTCGCCTGGATGAGCATCGTTTCCATTTCTTTATCCATTGGTCCAGTCTCCTTATGCGTCCAGGCGGTATCGATCGGTCCCGGGCAAACGCAATTCGCACGCACCCCATATCGGGCCTGCTCCACCGCTACCCCGCGCATGAAGGCGTGCATCCAGCCTTTGGTGCCGCCGTAAACCGTATTTTGGGCAAGCCCGATCATCCCCGATTCCGAACCGGCCGATACGATGTTGCCCCGGGTTTTTTGCAGATGCGGTAAAGCAAAACGCGTCATCATGAATGCCGAACGAATATTCATGCGGATCGTCCGATCGAAATCCTCCAGCGGATAATCCTCGGTCATCACGTTATCGAGAAAGACGCCGGCATTATTGATTAGAATATCAATGCGTTTGAAACGGTTGAGTGCCAGTTCGATGCAAGCCCAAGCCGAGTTTTCATCCGAAACGTCGCCTGCTTTTGGAATCGCATCGCCGCCGTTTTCGCGGATCGATCTCGCCACATCCTCGATCGGATCGTCCGCTAACCCACTAACAATTACGCGTGCGCCCTCCATCGCAAATTTATGCGCGATTGCTTCCCCAATTCCAGTCCCCGCGCCTGTGATAATTGCAACTTTAGATTCCAATCTGCCGGTCATAACTCGCTCCTCGTGTTCGTAATCGCTGATCATATTATTCTATCTCCCTCCGCCGCCGCTTGGGCGGAGTCTGATTTCCTCTTCGTTAAATCCTCCCTCTGCTCTGCCACCTTATGGCTCTTCTAATTCCTAACGCGTCCCGGCCTAAATCTAGACGTTTACGTCCGGCCCTCTGTCCCGAAAGGCGCGCTTTTTCAGCATCTCGGCTTAATCGCGGCGCGGTCGCCAAAAAAGATAAATCGCACCCCCAAGCAATCCGCACATCGCTTGAATTGTGAATCCGAGCGAAGCAGTCAGCACCGCGATCGGTTCCCGCACACCGGATAAATGACCGAGGAGATGTTGGAACAGCGTTTCCCGCACTCCGACGCCACCGAAGGAGATAGGCACCGCGGTGAACGTGTTCACCAGCGGCATGATTGAGAGAATATCTAAAAGACCAGGTGTTCGCGCACTCGACTGATGGAGCGATGCGCCCGCGCAGTAGTAGCTCGTATAATAAGCCAGCTGAGAGATGATCGTAATGGCAAAGGCGATCGAAGTTGGCACGAAGTGCTCGCGGTACGCTTCTAAGGCCTGGCCGAATTTCTCAATTGAGTTTCGAAACGGAATCGCTTTGGGCACTTCCCTCACCCGATCAGACCTCGCCAGCGAGAATAACAGGGCGACGCAGAAGAACCCACCGCCTAGGAGAGCGAGAGCAAGATAGGCCAATTGCGCCGTTTCCGGGACCTGAGTCAACCAATTGAATCGCATCACCAGAACAAGCCCGACCAGGAAAACGATTGTGAGAAGTCCCAGCAACCGATCCATCACAATCGAAAGAGACCCGGCCACCTTCGCCCCTGGAGCGAGTCTGAATATGTAATAAACGCGCATCACATCGCCGCCGACCAGACCAGGAAGAAAAATGTTAAAGAACAGGCCGATAAGTACGATCGCGGCGGTCCGGACCCAACCGAGCGAAATCCGTTGAATCCGCAGCAGCATATGCCAGCGGACGGTCGCCACGATTTCAACACAGGCGTAGCAAGCGCATCCCAGCGCGATCCAGGTCTTGTCGGCCCGATGGAGGGCGCCGCCAATTTCCGCCCGCTTCTGTGGATCGTGAAAGACATACAGGATCGCCCCAGTCGTCACCGTCGCCTGTAGGAGAACGAGCAAAATACGTTTTAACATTCGTTTTCGGTTTCAGATTTCCCAGTTCTCTAGATTCCCGCTCAAACGGAATCAGAAACCCAGGAAGCCAGCAGACAGATTTCTGAGTTCGACATTCTGCAATCCCTTCCTGTAGTGGCCCCGAAAGCATTCGGGGCAATTCCGAATTCCTCAATCAAATCTTACTAGGAATCCGAGCGAAAATCGGAGATCGAAACGGAGACCTTAAACCGTAACGCTAGTTTCCTGGCTTCTTAGCGTTCCCCATTCCGCGTTCCAAATTCCAACTTTCTTCTTTCCGCTTTCAGTTTTCCTTACCCGGTGCGTGCAATGATTCTAACCGAGCAAAAACCAGTGAGTGAATCGCCGCTGGTTTTGCAAGAGATTGATGAGCCTAAGCCAGCCGCCGGTGAGGTTCGAATTAAGGTAAACGTCTGCGCGGTTTGCCGGACCGATATTCATATTGTCGAAGGCGATCTCGACCTGCATCGAAGGCCGCTCGTTCCAGGCCATCAAATCGTCGGGAAAATCGATGAAGTCGGTTCGGGTATCACGCGGCTTCGCCGCGGACAACGCATCGGAATCGCCTGGCTTCGACACGTGGACGGTTCCTGCCGCTTTTGCCGCCGTGAACAGGAGAATCTTTGTCCGAGTTCCCGCTATACCGGTTACGACGCCCATGGCGGATACGCCGAGTACGCAATCGTGCCAGAGGACTTCGCTTACGAACTACCCGACGATTTCAATGACGAACATGTCGCGCCGCTTCTTTGTGGAGGATTGATCGGTTATCGCGCGCTCGAAAAAGCAGCCGTCCCGGAGAACGGCCGATTACTCCTGGTCGGGTTCGGCAGCTCGGCGCATATCATTATCCAGGTTGCAGTTCACCGAGACCATAAAGTTTATGTGCTTACCCGGAGTGAGAATCATATTCGCCGGGCGCGAGAACTCGGCGCGGCCTGGGCCGGTTCAGAATTCCGTGATCTGCCGGAGAAAGTCGATTCGGCGATCCTTTTTGCGCCTTCCGGAAGACTCGTCCCGCCGACGCTGGAGTCTCTCGATCGCGGAGGAATCTGCTCGATCGCGGGCATTCACTTGAGTGATGTGCCCAGTCTTAACTACGATCGTCATCTTTATCAGGAACGCCAATTGCGCAGCGTCACTGCTAACAGTCGCGATGATGCCCGGGCGCTGCTGGCCGAAGCGACAGCGATAAAGCTCCGAACCCAGATCACTATCTATGATTTACCGGATGCGAACCGCGCCCTGCAGGATATGAAACAAAGCGCCGTGGACGGCACACCGGTATTGGTAATTTCTGATCTCTGACTTCTGATTCCGAATTCCGCTCCTGCCTTCCTGCTTTCCTGATTAGCCCTTTAGTTTCCGGCTTCGCGTTTCGTTCCGCATGCATTCGCCCAGCTCCGCTGCGCTCTCCGCTACCCTCCCAGCTAATCGCCTGTCCGGCTCGAACCCGTGCATATTGCTCGACCCACTCGCTCGATTCCGCACTCCGTGTTCCGAATACGCCACTTCCAAATTCCCCTTACTTTGCGCTTTCCAGAACTACAATTGTCGGCTTTTGTTTGCCTTCCATGCAAATTTTCTTCCGGCTGTTCGCGCTTGTCGTCCTTCTTACTCCGGGCCTGGTGCCCCTCGCCTCCGCTCAGAAATTGCCCGATACCACGCGTCTCCTCCGTTTCCCGACCACGAACGGACAACAGATCGTTTTTTGCTATGCGGGTGAGCTCTACACCGTCGGCAAGGAGGGCGGTGTCGCACGGCGGCTCTCCAGCGGCCCCGGTTATACCTCCTTTCCCCATTTTTCCACCGACGGCGCGAAGCTCGCGTTCACCTCGCAATACGATGGCAACACCGAGGTTTACGTCATGCCGGGAGAGGGCGGCACTCCAAAGCGGCTCACCACCTCTGCCACGTTGGGGCGAGACGACATCTCCGACCGGATGGGACCTAACAATCTCGTCATGACCTGGGAAAATACCAAGCCGCTGATCGTGTTTCGCTCTCGTATGAAATCGTTCAACGATTTTATCGGTCAGCTCTTCACCGTTGGCCTGGACGCCGAGTTGCCGCAGCAACTTCCCGTCCCGCGCGGAGGTTTCGTCTCCTTCTCGCCTGATGATTCAAAGATGGCATTCAATCGCGTCTTCCGAGAATTCCGCACTTGGAAGCATTACCGCGGCGGAATGGCCGACGATATTTGGATTTACGATTTCAAGACCGGCGCCACGGAGAATCTCACTAACAATCCAGCCCAGGATATCTGCCCGATGTGGGGACCGGATAATCGCGTCTACTTTATTTCCGACCGTGACGGCCGGATGAATCTTTTCTCAATCGACCTCGCCAGCAAGGAAACGAAACAGCTCACCAACTTCAAAGATTTCGACATTAAATTCCCCTCGATTGGAAAAGGCTCGATCGTTTTTGAACAAGCTGGCTATATCTGGCGCTACGATCTTGGCACCGGCCAGGCTGCGCCGGTTCCTATTCAAGTAAGGGAGGACTTCGCCTCCGGCCGTTCCGCTTTCGTCGATGCTTCCAAGCATACTCAAAGCGTTAACCTCGCGCCCGATGGCGAGCGCGCCATCGTAGTGGCCCGCGGTGATCTATTTTCAGTTCCGGCGCAAGAGGGTTCGGCCCGGAACTTAAGCAAGACTTCCAATGCCCATGAACGTGATGCTGTCTGGTCCCCGGATGGCAAGTGGATAGCTTATAACTCAGACGCGACGGGCGAGAACGAACTCTATGTTCGTTCCCAGGATGGGAAAGGTCAGCCGCAGCAGATCACGAGCGGCGCTGACACCTACTATTATCGACCGGTTTGGTCGCCCGATAGCAAGAAGCTACTCTGGAGTGATCGCTTGCAACGACTTCGCTACGTCGACGTCGCCAGCAAAACCGTGACACAGGTCGATCAAGATAAGGACGGCGAAATCCAATCCTACGATTGGTCGCCGGATAGTCAGTGGATAGCATGGGCGCGACCTGAGCCGAATGATCTTCCCAGAGTTTATCTATTCTCCACCGCCGACAAGAAACCGGTGGCGGTGACGGATGAATGGTATGCCTCCAGCAATGTCAGGTTCAGCGATGACGGAAAGTATCTGCTTTTTAGCTCAGCACGCGATTTCAAGCCAATCTTTGGTGATGAGGAATTTGCCAACATCTATCGCGACATGCAGCGAATCTATCTCATTACCTTGGCCAAAGAGACCGAGTCGCCTTTAGCTCCGCGAAGTGATGAGGTCGGCAACGCCGAAAAAAAGCGCGCCAAACAAAAAGAGAAAGAAGCAGAAGAAAAGAAGCCCGAAGAAAAGAAACCAAGTCCTCCAAACCAGAAAAGCGATAAAGAGGTAAAACCGAAGAAACCTGTCGTAGTCAAGGTGGACCTCGATGGCCTCCATGAGCGGATTGCAGCCGTGGAAACGACTCCAGGTGATTACCGCGACCTTCGTCTGATTGGCGATCGGATCTTTTATCTCCGCCGCACCGTAGGTGATGAGACTGGCGAGGAGGAGGAGGACCCATTCCAAAATCCCGGGGACAGGAAATCACATCTTTGCGCCTACAGCCTGGAAGACCGGAAAGAAAACGTGCTCGGCGACGTGAACGGCTATCAAATCAGCGCTGATGGCAAGAAGATGCTGGTCAAAATTAAGAAAGATTACGCCATCATCGATTTGCCGAAGGACAAACTGGAGACCAAAGACGAGAAGACTGGCAAGGATTACAAACTCAAGCTCGAAGGCCTTGACATGCAGCTCGATCGCCACGCCGAGTGGAACCAAATCTACTTCGAGGCTTGGCGGCAGATGCGGGACTTTTTCTTTTCCCCAACCATGAACGGGATCGATTGGAAAGCCATGCGCGATAAGTACGCGGCCCTTGTTCCGTTCGTAAATCATCGCAATGATCTCACCTATCTGCTCGGCGAATTGATCGGTGAATTGAACAACGGTCATACCTATGTCGGAGGTGGCGAACGGCCCGATACCCCGCGCATTAAGCTCGGGTTACTT
Source organism: Verrucomicrobiota bacterium (assembly GCA_003217965.1). GTDB lineage: Bacteria > Verrucomicrobiota > Verrucomicrobiia > Chthoniobacterales > UBA10450 > AV69. The sequence continues at coordinate 7,208 of QHNB01000177.1, forward strand.
GGTGCTGAACTTTCCCGCGATCCGACCACGCATGCTTACCGGATCGATCGAATCCTGCCCGGTGAAAATTGGGACAAACACACCCGCTCCCCTCTCACTGCCATCGGGCTCAACATCAAGCCCGGCGATTACATCCTCGCCATTAACGGCACACCCGCTTCCGCCTTGCCCAATCTCTACGATGCACTTATCGGCACGGCCGACAAACAAGTGCTGCTTACCGTGAACTCCAAGCCCACTCCTGATGGTGCACGCGATGTCACCGTCGTCCCGACCGCTGACGAGGGACCGCTCTATTATCTTGATTGGGTGCAAAAGAATATCGATTACGTCGGCAAGAAAACCGGCGGCGAGGTCGGCTACCTCCACATTCCCGATATGGGCCGGCCTGGCTTGAATGAATTCACCAAGCTTTACTTCCCGCAAATCCGCAGGAAAGCGCTTATTGTCGACGTTCGCGGTAATGGCGGCGGCTTTGTCTCGCCCCTCGTCATCGAGCGACTGCGACGCGTAGCCGTTATGATCGGAATGGCGCGCAACACGGCACCACGTCCTGACCCAATCGACGCTTTCCTTGGTCCGATGGTCACGCTTATTAATGAGTTCTCCGCCTCTGATGGAGACATCTTCCCTTACCGCTTCAAAACACTCGGACTCGGTAAACTGATCGGCAAACGCACTTGGGGCGGCGTTATTGGAATTCGCGAACCACTCCCGCTCGTCGATGGTGGACAATTCTTCAAGCCGGAGTTCGCACCCTATTCGAAGGATGGCAAGGAATGGATCATCGAAGGTCATGGAGTCGATCCCGATATCGTTGTCGATAACGATCCGGGTAAAGAATTCCGCGGTGAAGATCAACAGCTCGACCGGGCTATCCAGGAAATCGAAGAGGAATTAAAAACGAAACGCTACGATATTCCTCCGGTCCCACCCTATCCAAATCGCAACCCCGCTGCCGGAAGCTAGACAGAAAATAAAGGTAAGAAACTGAGAAAGACGAATTAGGAAAGCAGGAATCCAAGAGCTGTGATTTTCCGAATTCTCATTTCCGATTTCGATATTCCGCACTCCACGTTCCGAATTCCAACTTTCTCCTGGTTTTTTACTCTTGCTTTCCTTGTTTCCTGATTAGTCCTTACCTTTCGGTTTCCCTTCCGCTTCATTCCCCACTCCAAATTCCGAGTTCTTTGCTGTAGTGGCCCCGAAAGCATTCGGGGCAATTTCGTTTCTCAATCCAGTCCCAGTGATGCCACCGTTGGGGCATCAATGACGCCGTTCACGTTCAACCCAGCGTCTCGCTGATAATAGGCCAATGCTTGCCGCGAAGCCGGCCCAAGGGATCCGTTGAGCGCTCCAGCATAATAACCTAGTTGTTTGAGTGCCTGTTGCACATTCAAGATCACTTGGTCAGGGAGAAGGTTGCCGTAGGTATAGATCGGACCGTTGTAGTCGTAGTAGTCATAAACTGGATCACCGGCGAAAACAATCGTTGTGAAATGCCGATCCCACCAATCCCGATCATGTCGTACGTGCCGGTATTTTTGCAGCGCCTGTGCGTAGCTGACTTCGTTCGGGACCTTCCCCTTTGCGGGCGCCGGCTGCGTCGCATTGTTCGCCGGCGCGCGATCGGCCGACTGAGAGTGGGGCGACGCGTGGACGCGAGCAGTCTTGATTTTCTTTTGTGCTAGCGGCGTTCTGTCGGGCTCCTGCGCCCACGCCACTTGGATTAAGCCGGTCAGCAAACAAACGACTGAAACAAGAGCCTTTCTCATATCTGTTTCAATCTATTAAACACCAGGAAATCCCAATTCGCACCTGGCTGCCGTTTCCTTTTGATCTCTTAATTCCAACTTCGAAATTTCCGTTCGATGGTGATTGAGAGCGTTTGAGCCCCGCCCGTCCGGATTTTGAACAATGCTTTCTACCTTTACTTTCTAGTTTGTGCGATCCCCGCTCCGAAGTTTCACTTTTTCTCGCTCCTTTCATTAGGCGCATTCTTCTCCATCTCCATTAAGCGAGGCGTTAACTTGTCGTTAGCGCGGCTTAACGATTTTACAAGGAGGGCGCTGAACCCTGCAATCGTTAGCAACAGCACGCCACCGACGGCAAAATGATGCGCCCGAACGTGCCGCCAGGGCGGTGCGAATCCGAGCAAACCCAGCACACCGAGCACCAGTACCACCGCATCGAAGCTCGCCCGTTGCCAATAGCTACCGCCCAGGTGCAGCCACATCCCAAACTCATCGAAGGTTAGGGCCATAGCCGCTCCGTAGACAAGGGCGCAAATACTGCGCTGGGCTCGATTCAACTCCGCGAAGAGCAACACGCCGGCTACGGCCGAAAGCAGAAAAATTCCATAGTTTAAGTGATGCACATGCGTCCCGCCCACGTAGAGAAACAGGTCTGGCAACCGGCGTGTCATGATCAGGATCACCAGCGTTCGGGCCGCAATAAAGGTCAGCAGAAACGCGACGAAGGTCAGTCGCGCTAGATGACTCGTCGGCGAAGGCAGGATTTCCATGATCGTGCTTTTAACCGACGGGCTGAGGCGTGACAAACCGCGTCGCGGCTCTACCTGGCGCTCTCCTGATTAGGCCCGCTAGAATTCCCGGTTTCCCGTTTCCTTCATTCCGCAATACGCGTTCCGAAGTCCGAAATTCTCCCCTCAGTGCCCGATCACGCGAACGGAAGGGTCGTTGATAAAAGCCCCAGGGGTTGTCTGGCGCCCCGTTTGATCGATCTCACTACGATCGATGACACGAATGGGCGAG
>QHNB01000289.1 GCA_003217965.1 Verrucomicrobiota bacterium
AAAAGGAATCCTGACCAAGGAGCAGTACGCGAAGTTCAAAGCCGAATGCAAGAAAGGCGACAAGGATAAGACGGAGACCTGATGGCGCCGCTTCTGCCGCCGAGGACGGCCGGCAGCTACAAGGGATCAAAGCGTCGCGCCGAGAGCAATCTCGGCGCGTTTCGTGTACGGATCCTGTAATATCGGATTTAGACCCACAACTTCGAGATTTCCGGCCATCTAACGAATCCATTCAAATAAGCAAAAGCTGAAGCTTCCGCCGTTCGCGGTTATCGGTTTGCACGGAGATCTTTTAAAGGGAACGTGCCCTTTGAACTCGCCGATATGTGGCGATTGTTGGCGAGTCCTTTGTCCTTGACCCTTGACAGGTGAATGGATTTCGCGCCATCCTAAATGGCTGACCTCTGGTAGTATGCCGACGCAACCGCAGAACCCCAGCCTCTACGAACGTCTCGGTGGTATATACAGTATCGCCTGCGTGGTCGACGATTTGATCGACCGGGTTATGAACGACCCTCGCCTGAACGCGAACCCGGCTGTGAATGAAGCACACCACCGGGTTCCGCCGCCGGGTTTCAAGTATTTGGTCACAGAGATGGTTGGAATGGCCGCGGGCGGTCCGCAGAAATACACGGGACGCACGATGGCTGACTCACATCGTGACATGAACATCACGCCGAAAGAGTGGGAGGCTTTCATGGATGATTTCCAGCAGTCGCTCGACAAGTTCAAGGTCCCTGCCACCGAGCAGGAGGAACTAAAAGCGATTGTTAATAGCACCTATGGCGATATCGTCGTGACCGAGCCTTCTAATGCCTAATTAGGTGCTGCATTCAAACGGCAAAGAAAGTTGAAATTCGAATAAACTGGAAGGGCTGAGCACTCTAGGAACCCCCAGGCGTCATCCTCGCCTTCGAAATCCCGCCGCGTTGGGATATGCGACGTCCTGCCAGAGATTACACAGTCGCTGGCGGCGCGGACACGTTGCCACGCCGCCAGGCCAAAACCGAACTTAGGGCGCGACCCGGGAAGCGAGTGTGTCGTTATGGAAGGAAATGTGTTCGCGCAATGTGGACCAGCCGCCCTGGCCTTTCGCGGTTTGTGCCACGCCGTTAACTTTGCTGGTGGCGTAATCCTGCCAGGACTTGTAACGCGAGATCGCAAAATAACGCCACGCGCCCCCTTCCAGGTGTTGCATTAAGACCGTGCCGACGGCGAGATCGTTCGAAGCCGATGGAGGTTCACTCAAGAATTTTTCGAGCGCCTCCTCGTGACCAGGCAGCGAACGAAAGACCGAGACAACGTAAACTGATTCCGCGCTTTTCGTTTTGCCCTCTTCATCGAGACCCATCGCCTTAGCGAAATCAGCCCAGGATGGTCCATTGACGAACGTATCGTCATGCCAATCGCTTAGCGTTTTCATCGATGCGCTGCGCGGATTGCCGGCGGCTTCCACCGTCGCCTTGGGACCTATGTGTTGGACGGCAACGTAATCCCAAGGTGCGCCGTCCTCGTGCCGAAGCACCATTAGATGACCTGGCATCGGCATATTCGATCCCGGCGTTTTCAGGAAGTCCGCCAAGGCCGAAGCTTTGCCCGGGGCGGCGTGGTTGAAGTGGACGTGATAAACCTCAGTCCGTGGCGGAGGTGCGGATGAGGAAGAAGCCGGCGGTGTCTGACCCTGGGCAATATTGATCGAGAAAACCGCTAAAGCCGCGGTCAAGAGTGATGATAATTTCATTTGGATTCCTTTTGTAAGCTCGCCCAGAATCCATATTACCTTCTCGGGGCGGGCAGATTATTGATGTGAGCGCCTTCTGGGGCACGGGAATCGGAGGCTAGGTGGGAAAGCGATTGTCAGTCAACGACTTTCGTCGGGTTAATCTGGGACGAACAATCGCGGCTCGCCAGATCGAGCGCTGCTACAAGAATCGCAATCCGCGCGGAACTAACAAGCCTGATTCGTAAATTGGTTCTGTTCAATCTCGTCGTTGGGATGTTTAGTTAACGGGCTCAATTCACCAGGAGGAAATGTTATGAAGAAGATCACATTGATCGTCGGTATAGCTTTGGCCGCTTCGCTGGTTACGCTGGCAGCCGAGGAAAAGGAAAGCACCAAAGCCCCACTAAAAGGTAAGTCGTCAGCCACGGCCGAGCAGCATGTGATTGTTACTCCTGCCGACCTGAAATGGGTGGATGCGCCGCCAGGATTGCCGCCCGGCGCCAAGATGGCGGTGCTGGAGGGCGACCCGACGAAGAAGGGAAATTTCACCGTGCGCCTCCAAGCCCCGGCCGACTATAAGGTACCACCACATACTCATCCGACCGCTGAACACATCACTGTTATCTCCGGCACAATGAACTTCGGCGCGGGTGAAAAGTTCGATGAAGCAGCGGGGAAAGAGTCGCCCATGGGAAGCTATGTGATCATGCCTGCAGGGATGAAGCACTATGCCTGGTCATCGGGCGAAGCCATCATCCAAATTCACGGGATGGGTCCGTTTGAGATTAAATACGTTAACCCGGCGGACGATCCGCGTAACGCGAAGAGGTAGGGGCGAGGGACTTGGAGTCGATAGGGAGTTGATCCTCCGGCCAACTCTCGAGCTGCAAAAACA